>JAGRAA010000099.1 GCA_020435185.1 Bdellovibrionales bacterium
AAAAAAATAAATTAATAAATAAAATTAAAAAAGGATTTAGTGAAAAGGTAGACGCTGAAGAGAGTCTTAAAAATGAACTTGTGCAAGGGGTTGCTGAAGAGTTGAAAAAACTGTTAGGAACCAAGGTCACTATAGACTATAATTCTAAGTCGAAGGGCAAAATTGCCATTCATTTTTACTCAGATTTAGAATTTAACAGCATCATAGATGGAATACGAAAATCATGGCAGAAATAGAGTCTATCGAAGAAAATAACACAAAGCATAATATTGATCATAATCAAGTCACAGCAATTATGGATAAAGGGGCTTCATTTAGCGGTAGGCTAACTTTTGAGGGAACTGTAAGAATTGGTGGAGACTTTGAAGGTGAAATTTATACAAATGACACTTTGGTCATTAACCCAGGGGCCCATGTGGAAGCTCAGATCGAGGCTAACGCCATAGTGATCAGTGGATATGTAAAAGGCAACTTGTTTGCCAAAACTAAAGTGACGATGCATCCTCCTGCTGTTTTCGTGGGAACGGTAACGACCCCAAGTCTTCAAATTGAAGAAGGGGTTGTTTTTGAAGGTGCATCTTATATGCCCAAAAATCATTAAGCCGTAATTTCAGTCCGCGTTAATTTTTCATTCACTTAAGATTAACAAGGGCTTGCCTACACTCCGAGTTGATGATAATCGCATAAATTCAAAAAACTCTTATAGGAAATTTCATGGATTTACTAAATTCGCTCGGGATAGATAATACATTGTTTTACCAACTAGGTATTTTTTTGGTGGGATATGTTGTTTTATACAATATTGTATTCAAGCCCTATGTGGCGGCTCATTTTGAAAGGGTTAGAAGAACAGTTGGTAATATGGAGTCAAATGAAAGAGTTTTGGCGGACATTCAACATCTTAAAGTTAGACATGAAAAAGAAGCTAGGGGCCTCAATGAGGAATATAAAAGTATTTATGACAAAAAAAGAAGCGAGGCTTTGTCTGAATATGACAAAATCGTTGGGCACGCTAGAGATCAATCGAAATCAATCATCGAAGATACGAGAGCTAAAATTCAAAAAGAAATTTCTCAAACTAAACTCAATCTAGAAAAAGAAATTCCTGAGGTGTCTCAGTTGTTGGTAGCGAAACTATTAAAGTAGGTGGCTTTATAATATGAAAAAAACGGTATTTATAATTTTAATAGTAGGATTGTTGGCAAGCAATGCGTTTTTGCCAAAAGATCATGGGCACGGTTTCCCTGTCTATACATTGACTTACCAGTTAATAAATTTAGCTATTGTCGTAATAGTTTTATATTCACTTTTAAAAACAAAAATTGCACAATTCTACCTTACAAAACATGATGAATTTCATGAGTTTTTGAACCGTGCCGAAAAGACAAAACAAGAGCTTGAGGCTCATCATCAGGATCTTACGGATAAAATTAATACGTTAGAACAAACTAAAAATGAGACTATTCAAAAAGCACACTCTGAAGCCGAAGAATTAAAAAGAAGAACATTAGAGGAAGCAAAAAATTTATCAGAAAAACTTGCTCATGATGCTCAAATTACTGCAAAAATAGAAGTAGAAAAGGCCAAAGAAGATCTTAGAGAATATTTGTTAGAGTCTTCTTTGCAAGAGGCAAGAGAATCTTTGGAGAAGAAGATAAGTCCAGACGATTTAGCTCGCTTACAAACAGAGTTTGTTTCAAAAATCGAGGCGGTCCATCAATGAACAATATTGAAGTAGCAAAGCGATACGCAAAAGCGTTGTTTGACACAACAACAGATGTAAAAACTCAATCTAGATATTATTATGAATTACAGGCCTTTCAAGAAATTCTTTCTAAAGAAAAAAGTATAAATGAATTTGTACACTCTGTATTGATTACTCCTGAAAAGAAAGAAGCTGTAATAATAAAAGCAGTACAAAATAAAGGCTTTTCTGGTGAGGTCGAATCTTTCTTGGGTCTCTTGGCTAAAAGAGGGCGTCTATCCATTTTCGATAAAGTTCTCGAGGCCTTTCAGTATTTTGTAGATGACGCCAACGGCGTGACAAGAGGATATGTTAGGTCCTCCTCAGCGCTGTCGCCTGAACAGAGAAGTCAAATTCAAGAAAAGATTTCTGAGGCGACCAATAAAAAAGTGATATTAACTTATTCTGAAGATCCCAAAGTTATTGGCGGTTTAATAGCTGAAGCTGGAGGCTTTAGATTTGATGATACCCTAAACACTCATTTAACAAGATTAAAAGAAGAACTAAATAGGAGAACACATTAATCATGGATATTCAAATTCGTGCCGATGAAATTAGTAGTGTATTAAAAGAGCAAATTAAAAATTATAACAAAAATATCGAAGTTAGCGAAACCGGTAGTGTTCTTTCTGTAGGAGATGGTGTTGCAAGGGTTTATGGCTTAGATAACGTTATGGCAGGTGAGCTTGTTGAGTTTCCTAACGACGTAACAGGAATGGTTCTTAACTTAGAACAGGACTCAGTAGGCGTGGTTATCTTTGGAGAAGATAGATACATTAAAGAAGGTGACACGGTTAAAAGAACTCAAAAGATTGTTCAGGTACCAGTGGGTGAGGCTTTATTGGGTCGAGTTGTTGATGTTTTGGGTAACCCTATTGATGGAAAAGGTCCTATTGAGACAGAGCACAATCGCATTGTTGAATTAAAAGCTCCTGGCATTATCCCTCGTCAGCCGGTTCATGAACCACTTCAAACAGGAATCAAGGCGATCGACTCAATGATTCCAATAGGTAGAGGTCAACGGGAATTAATTATTGGAGATAGACAAACTGGAAAAACAGCTATTGCTATTGATACAATTATCAATCAAAAAGGCTTAAATGTTCAATGTTTCTACGTAGCTATTGGACAAAAAAAATCTACAGTAGCACAAGTGGTTGAGAAACTCAGACAGGCCGATGCTATGGAATATACGACTGTTATTTCAGCAACGGCTTCTGACCCAGCTCCTTTACAATACCTTGCTCCCTATGCAGGGTGTACGATGGCGGAATACTTTCGAGATACAGGTAGACATGCTCTGATTATTTATGATGATTTAACAAAGCAAGCTCAGGCTTATCGTCAATTAAGCTTATTATTAAGACGACCTCCAGGCCGTGAGGCTTATCCTGGAGATGTGTTTTATATTCACTCTAGATTATTAGAAAGAGCCGCGAAAATGAGTGATGAAAAAGGAGCGGGTTCTTTAACGGCGTTACCTATTATTGAAACTCAAGCGGGAGATATTTCTGCTTATATTCCTACGAACGTGATTTCTATTACAGACGGACAGATCTTTTTAGAAGCAAATCTTTTTAACAAAGGTATTCGACCAGCAGTTAACGTGGGTAAATCAGTTTCTCGTGTGGGCGGAGCTGCGCAGATTAAAGCGATGAAGCAGGTGGCTGGTACTCTCAAATTATCACTGGCTCAATTTAGAGAATTAGAGGCCTTTTCTGCCTTTGCTTCAGATTTAGATAAGGCTACTCAAAAGCAGTTGGCGAGAGGAAGAACTCTCGTAGAAACGTTGAAGCAACCACAATATTCACCACTAAAAGTAGAAGAGCAAATTGCCTTAATCTATGCTGGAACAAACGGCTATTTGGATGAAATTCCTGAAGCAGACGTGATTAGATATGAAGGTGAATTTTTTGAATTTATGAGATCAAAATACAGAGATCTTTTAGGTTCAATCAGAGAGAAAAAAGCTTTAGCCGATGATGTTAAAGAGCCTTTAATTAAAGCGATTGAAGAATTTAACACTATATTTAAAAAATCTGAGTAGTAGGAAAATATGCCTAATTTACAAGATATACGCAGTAGAATTGATAGCGTAAAAAACACACAAAAAATCACGCAGGCCATGAGAATGGTATCGGCGGCAAAATTGAGAAGGGCGCAGGAAAATATAGTAAACCTTCGTCCTTATGCTCATGGGTTGTTGAAGGTGATTGCGGATATCGCCGTAACTCAAAGAGTTCAGCATCCTCTTCTTTCTTTAGATGGAGAGGTAAAGAGAGTTTTGGTTGTTGTGCTAACGAGTGATAGAGGCTTGTGTGGAGGCTTTAATTCTAGCGTAAATAAATTTGCTGAAAAATTTTATAAAGAAAATAAAGACAAGTATAAAACTTTGGACTTTTTATTCATTGGTAGAAAAGCAAAAGACTACTTAGTCCCTAAGGGAGTTAATGCCATTGATACGGTATTAAACTTAGCAAAAGAGATTTCTTTTGAAATGGCTTCAGAAATGGCTGACCGAGTATCTGACGCCTTCACCAATGGAGACTATGATGAAGTTAAAATTATATATTCTGAATTCAAGTCTGCCATTCAACAGGATGTTGTTTGTGAAACACTGTTGCCTGTGGATATCTCGCACTCTGAACTTAATGGAGAGGGCGTACTTTTCGCAAATGATTTGATATTTGAACCTCAGCCAAAAGAAATTATTGATGATCTTTTGGAAAGACATTTTTCAACTCAAATGTATCGTTGTATGAGTGAAAGTGTTGCTTCTGAGCATGGGGCGAGAATGACAGCAATGGAGAATTCTTCTAAGAATGCTAAAGAAATGATTAATTCTATGACCTTAACGTATAACAAACTTCGCCAAGCAGCGATTACAACAGAATTAATCGAGATTACGAGTGGAGCAGAAGCTCTAAATGGCTAAAAATTTTAAGATAAGAAAGAATAAAGGGAGAGCAATAAATGGCAAACGGTAAAATTACTCAAATTCTTGGACCGGTAGTTGATGTGGAATTTGCAGATGGAGAGCTTCCAGCGATCAATACTGCATTACGTGTGACGAATCCTAGTGTAAATGATAAGCAATGGAACTTAGTGCTTGAAACCGCTCAACACTTAGGAAATCGAAGTGTGAGAACGATCGCGATGGATACCACCGATGGTTTATTGAGAGGACAAGACGTTCAAGACACAGGGAATATGATTACAGCTCCTGTTGGAGAAAGTGTTCTTGGACGTATTATTAATGTTATCGGAGATCCCGTTGATGAGGCTGGTGAAATCGCGCCGAAAGAGCGTTGGCCTATTCATAGAGAGGCTCCTTCTTTTGAAGACCAATCTACTCAACAGGAAATTTTAGTAACAGGTATTAAGGTTGTGGATTTGTTAGCTCCTTACGCAAAAGGAGGAAAAATTGGATTATTCGGTGGTGCGGGTGTTGGTAAAACCGTTTTGATTCAAGAGTTAATTCGAAACATTGCTACTGAGCATGGTGGTTATTCTGTTTTCGCCGGTGTTGGAGAAAGAACAAGAGAAGGAAACGATTTGTTTCAAGAGATGACAGAGTCTGGGGTTATTAAAAAAACAGCTCTTGTGTATGGACAGATGAACGAACCTCCAGGTGCAAGAGCAAGGGTTGCATTAACTGGATTAACAATCGCTGAATATTTTAGAGATAAAGAAGGACAAGACGTTTTGTTCTTCATTGATAATATCTTCCGATTTACTCAAGCTGGAGCAGAGGTGTCGGCGCTTTTGGGACGTATTCCTTCAGCCGTGGGTTATCAACCAACTTTATCTACTGAAATGGGTGCTCTTCAAGAAAGAATTACATCTACAAAAAAGGGATCAATCACTTCAGTTCAGGCGGTTTACGTTCCTGCGGATGACTATACAGATCCAGCTCCAGCAACAACATTTTCTCACTTAGATGCGACGACTAACTTAGATCGTGAATTGTCAGCACAGGGTATTTATCCTGCAGTTCATCCTTTGGATTCATCTTCTCGTATTTTAGATCCTCAAGTTGTTGGAGAAGAACACTACAGAACAGCTAGAGATGTGCAGGCTTTGTTGCAAAGATATAAAGATCTTCAAGACATTATAGCTATTTTGGGTATGGATGAATTAAGTGAAGATGATAAATTGGTTGTATATAGAGCTCGTAAGGTTCAAAAATTCTTATCTCAACCTTTCTTTGTGGCTGAGCAATTTACTGGAATGCAAGGTCGGTATGTTGAGGTAAAAGATACTGTTCGTGGTTTTAGAGAAATTTTAGATGGTAAGCATGATGAGATTCCGGAACAGGCATTTTATCTTGTTGGAACAATTGAAGATGCTCTAGAAAAAGCAAAAACTTTGTAAGGTAAAAAATGATTAACTTAACCTTAGTAACGCCAAGTAAAACATATTTAAATCAAAAGAGTGTGGAAGAAGTAATTATTCCTGCTTATAGAGGTGAGATTGCGATCTTAGATGGCCATTCGCCTCTATTGACCACTCTTGATGCTGGAGTTTTGCAATATAAATTAGAAGGCGAAAAGGATTTTCATAGAGTTGCAATTAGCTGGGGATACTGTGAAGTAGGGCCCGATGGGGTTAAAGTACTTTCTGAAACCTGTGAGTCAGCCAAAGATGTTGATAAGGAAAGAGCTAAGCAAACTAAAGAAAATGCAATAGCTAAACTAATGGATAAAGATATCACTCCTGAGCTAATACAAAAATATCAAAGGAAACTACGTAGAGCACAAGCTCGCTTAGACGTATAAATTTACAATTAAATCTATGCAAAAATTTTGACTATAAATTTTTGTAAAGTATAGATATTCATAAAAGTTTCGCGACTGTGTTGCTTCGTTGTCGCGGTATTTTTATACAGCTTCCTCCTCGCGCC
>JAGRAA010000100.1 GCA_020435185.1 Bdellovibrionales bacterium
AATGTCTGATCAGTTAAAAAGCTTAGGTATAGAAATTAAACAAGGCTATGTAAAAGAAAACTTAATTCCTCGACCTGATTTGGTCATTGTTGGGAATGTGATAAGAAAATCCTACGAAGAAGCAGAGGCTCTTTTAGAGTCAGATATTCCTTATACTAGCTTACCAAAAGCCATCGGTGAATTTGTCATTCAAGATAGAAATTCAGTGGTATTAACAGGAACTCATGGCAAGACCACGATGACTACTTTAATGAGTTGGATTGCACAAAGCTGCGAGCTAAATCCAGGTTTTCTAATTGGCGGAGTTCCCCTGAATTTTGATCGATCTTTTCAGATTCCAAAAGGAGACTGGTGGGTTATAGAGGGAGATGAGTATGATACAGCGTTTTTTGATAAGGTTCCTAAGTTTATTCACTATCGCCCTAAATATGTTGTTATTTCTTCTATAGAGTTTGATCACGCCGATATTTATAATGATATCCATGAAATAAAATCTGTATTTAGAAAACTCGTGGAGTTGATCCCAGAAGATGGAGTATTGGTTGCTCATGGGAGTGACGAAAATGTTTTAGAAGTTATTCAAGGGGCTCGCTGTAAGGTAGTCACCTATGGTGAAAAGGAGTGTGATTATACTTTTGAAGATAGACAAAGTATAAACGGAAGAAATAATTTTACGGTGGTCAAAAATCAAGAGAGAGTTGCGGATATAGCGGTGAAGCAATTTGGCCTTCATAACACCTTAAACGTACTGGCTTGTTATGCCTTAAGCCGAGAAATGGGATGGAGTGAGTCGGCAATTTTAAATGCACTAGCTAGTTTTAAAGGAGTAAAGCGCAGGCAAGAGCACATTGGCGAGCTGAATGGTAGCCCATTAATAGAAGACTTTGCTCATCATCCGACGGCTGTTGAATTAACCATTGAAGCTATGCGAGAAGCCTATCCCGATAGGCGTATTTGTGCAGTATTTGAACCGAGATCAAATACAAGTCGTAGAAAGATTTTTCAACGAGAGTATGTTCAAGCTTTAGAGGGTGCAGATTGGAGTTTGATTAAAACCCCCTTTGATCAAAGTCGCATTGCTCGATCAGATCGTTTATCGGTAGAGGAGATCGTGGAAGAGATCAACCTTCATGGTGGAAAATCCCAAAGCTTTGAGAGTACAGAAGAGATTGTTAAAACGCTGAAAGAGTCTATTACTCCAAGGGATGTGGTTTTAATTATGTCTAATGGTGGGTTTGATGGAATTTATGACCAACTCAAGGGTAAAGTTTTGTAAAAAATACAGAAACTCTTGTGTCTTCTATGGACTAAATTCAAAAATAACATTTTAACTCGATGCATTATAATTAATAGATTATAAATAAGGCTTATTTCTTATCGGAGAGTTTATGAAAAAGATCTTATTGTCTTTAATTGTTATAATGTCTGGAGTGAGCGGATTTGCACAAGAGGAGTCAGACACATCCAATTTGAGTGCAGATTTAAAAAAGTGTCAGGCTAAGGCGATGGAAGCCGCAACTATTTTTCAGATGGATATAGTGAGCGAACCAATGGTTGTGGATGGCGATCAAACTGAGGTTTCTATGGCCTTGGGAGGGGAGAAAAATCTTACTTACTTGGTCTCCATGGTCAATAAAACGGGATCTTTACAAGCTGATGTTGAAGTGGTTACCGATAGAGGTTGTCACGTTCAATCTGTAAAGCGCCATTAATTTATTCAGAGCGTTCTTTATGAGGCCATATTTTATCATTTTCTTATTTTTAATTTTTCTCGTGCAATGTAGTCCGAAGAAATATGAGTATGAGGTGAAAACCTATAAAGAACCCTCTGCTGAAGAGCTTATTCGAACCGCTCAACAGAATAAAATGTCTGTTGAGTTTAAAAATAAGCAGGGCGAACTTTGTGAGTTTCGTTATAATCAAAAGGTTCGCCTTGTGTTTATACAAGAGGCCTGTTTGTGTGATTACGGAACTTCTGATGGTTTGAATCCCCATGTGAGGAGAGTGTTTTTGGCACAAAATTATGAGTCCTCTTTGGTCGAATCTTTGCGATTTGAGGGATCCAGTATTATTAATATTCTCCGTCAGGACGATTCAAGCCCTGAGCTTTATGAAAGTACAAATCTAGATGTTCTTGAGAATATATATGGTCAGGAAAAACCGTTATTGATCCAGATGAGTTTTAACCAAGAGAAAAATACAGGGACTATACAAATTCAAGATACGCGCTCGAATAAAATAGAGTCTGTTCCTTTGGAAAATTGCGAAAAAGCCGAACGTATGGTGTTTGATCAAATTTGATATCTTATTTGTGCGCATAGTCATCGATAGAAAATAGACTAGAGAGAGTCCTTTCTTGCCCTCTAAAACAAGACCAGCTACAACCCCTTTATGTCTGATAAAAAATTAACTCCTCTGATGGAGCAGTATTGGTCGGTTAAAAATCTTCATGAAGATAAAATTGTCATGTTTCGAATGGGTGATTTTTTTGAGATGTTTCATGAAGATGCTATTATCGCCGCCCCGATTTTAAACATTGCTCTTACGCAAAGAAATAAGAAATCAAACGATGATACCCCTATGTGTGGAATGCCTCATCATAGTATTTCGGGTCCAATACAAAAACTATTGTCGGCAGGTCATAAGGTCGTACTTGTCGATCAAGTGGAAGATCCTAAAGAGGCGAAAGGTTTAGTCAAGAGAGAGGTTACTCGCATTTTGAGCCCAGGTATGGTTTTTGATTCAGAGACTCTAGATCAACAGCAGGCGAACTATATCGCTGCCTTTGATGATCGCTATGTGAGTTTTTTGGAGGCCAGTACGGGAGAGGCTTTTTATTACGAATATAAAGGGGAACTGAATAAAATTATATCGGCATTGAAGCCCACCGAAGTTGTTTTGCAATTTGGGCAGAAGGCCATGGAAAATATTGAAGGCATTCATTATTCTTCGTTCTCTTTAGATGAGTTTAAAGACTCTCATCTTCCTTCTTCAGCTCAATTGCTTATGGCTTATGCGAGTTATATGCAGGGAGATGAAATTTTAAACTCCTTGGATAGTTTTGAGTGTCGCTCTTTGGAGCAGTATCTTGAGATTTCTGCCACCGTTGTTAGGCATTTAGAAGTTTTTGAAACCTATAAGGGTGAAAAAAAAGGCTCTCTTTTTTATGCCATTAATAGAGCTAAAACCAGTGCCGGAGCTCGTCTGTTAAAGCGTTGGTTACAATTTCCTTTATGTGACTTAGAGGCTATTTTAAAGCGACAAGAAAAAGTCTCTTATTGGCAAAATAATTATCCAGCTCTTAAAGAATTAAGAAATCTTTTGGGTAGAATGGGTGATATAGAACGGCGATTGGTGAGAATATCTAGCCCTGGATGTAATCCTAGAGATTTAGTGGCTTTAAAACAAAGTCTGATTTCAGGCCTGCAAAGTGAACAATTTTACCCTTACGAATCTATGGATGAAGTAGAGCTTCAACTGGCTCATGAGTTGGCTGAAAAAATAGATCAATGGATTGATGAAGAGTCTTCAGGGCTATTAAAGAATACAGGTTTTATTTGCAGGGGAGTATTTGCGGATTTAGATGAACTCATAGAGTTGTCGGAGCGAGGACAAGAAAAAATAATAGCTATGGAGACTAGAGAACGAGAGCTTTTAGGCGTATCTAGTTTAAAGATTAAGTACAATAATGTATTTGGCTATTACATTGAAGTTCCCAAAACGCAAACAAGTAAAGTTCCAGACCATTATAAGCGGAAGCAAACTTTAGCTAATGCTGAAAGATATATTACTCAGGAGCTTCAAGAACTAGAAGATAAAATCTTATCAGCGAAGTCTAAGCGTTTAGAATTAGAACAGCAAAAATTTAACGAATTAAAAAAATTAGTGCTGAAACAATCTAAGGGACTTCTTCGGTTGGCTAAAAGGTGGTCTACCTTAGATGTCCTGAGTTCACTGGCTTGGTTAGCTGTAGAGTATAACTATACTTGCCCGAAGCTTTCTAGAGAGAGAAGCTTTATTCAGTTAAAAGGTTCTCGTCACGCTGTTGTTGAGCAAACCACGAGTGCTCATTTTGTTCCCAACGATATTGCGATTGAGTCGGGTCATTGTTTGCTGTTGACCGGGCCTAACATGGCCGGGAAGAGTACATTGATGCGGCAGGTGGCTCTGACGGTTATGCTTGCTCAAATGGGTTCTTTTGTACCAGCCACTGAGGCTCATTTAGGTCTATTTGAAAAGCTCTTCACTCGAATTGGTGCTAGCGACTTTCTTTCTGAGGGTCTTTCTACATTTATGGTCGAGATGCAGGAGACGGCAGAAATGCTCAAGATGAGTAATAGCAGAAGTTTGGTGATCTTAGATGAGGTCGGTCGAGGAACAAGCACTTACGATGGTATGAGTTTGGCTCAAAGTATTTTGGAATACTTAGTGAAAAAGACCACAGCAGTGACTTTATTTGCGACCCATTATCATGAAATTACTCAGCTAGAAAAAATGTATGAGCAAGTTCACAATGCCCATATGTCCATTAGTGAACACTCTAAAGATTTACAGTTCTTATATAAATTGAAGTTAGGTCCGGCAAATAAATCATATGGTATTCAAGTGGCTGAATTGGCTGGACTCCCGAAAGCGGTTACTCAACGTGCGCAAGGATTGTTGAAGAATTTAGAATTAAAAAGTAAATCGGAGAGTAGCAGTCAGGACCAATTGAGCTTGTTGAGTTTAGAGGATCCTTTTGAAAAAGAAAGTTTGGAGGATAATACTAAGACTTTAGAGCTCTTAGACCAAATTCGTAAGACTTCGGTTCAATCTCTCACTCCACTCGAGGCTTTAAATCAAATTGCTCAATGGCAAAAGCATATGGATAGCTAATCTTTCGTTCGGTTAATTTTTGTTTTTTTCTAGACAAAAGTGGATACAAAAAGGGTGACACTTTCACAATTTTTTTGGTTAATCATTTTTTTTTATGAATGGTCAAAGAGGCTTTTTCATGTATCATAATAATCTCTTTGATTAAAAAAAGAGCATGGATTTAAAATATTTAGAAAATTTACTTCATAGAATCTGGACCCCAAAATTCCGTAGAACCCTTTAGGACTTTGGCTAAGAAAACTTTTCGTCAGTCTAGATTTATTTTTTCGTAATTTTAACACTTGCGAATGGTCTAATTTCTTGTCAGACTTTTATATAGGTGGTGTGTGGCATTACCTAAGTGTGGAAACAATAAACTAGGGAGGGAGCAAGGATGCTCAGAGATGTATTAATTCAAAAAGGATTGTCAAATAGAGAATCAGAGGTTGCCTGTTTGGTAACAAAAGGTCTATCCAACAAGGAAGTGGCGAACCAGTTGTTCGTAACAGAAAAAACCGTAAAGTTTCACCTAACCAACATTTACAAGAAAATGAATGTGAAGTCTCGTGCACAATTGATTGTATGGTGTCTTCCTCATCTTGGTTTCGTTGAAAATGAAGCTGATGCGGCTAGAACAGATGCTCAAAGCATTTCTACGCCAAATGCTAATATAGCGAACACTATTCCTGCTGGAAGTGCTACCGTAGGTGAAGCGTCTAGACAAGAAATCGATATTATTCCAAATATTCCAAATCGTGGTCCTGAATTTGGTGGAAACCAAGGATCAGGAAATATGGGAAGCTTTAGCTAATAGTTATTCTAATTAGTTTGCTCCCAAGTTAATGATATGAGGTGGTGATGGAAGCAAGAACAGTTCAGAAGTCAAAAGTTGTTATGACTCAATTGGTTCTTCCATCACACACCAATTCTTTGGGAAGTCTTTTTGGCGGAACCCTTATGTCTTGGATCGATATAGCAGCTGCGATATCAGCTCAAAGACACAGTTCCCGCCCTGTTGTTACAGCCAGTATAGATGACGTTCACTTTATAGCCCCTGTATTTCATGGATGGGTCGTCAATATAGAAGCTCAAGTAAATTATGTAGGCAAGACTTCTATGGAAGTGGGCGTTCATGTCGTCGCCGAGAATCCGATTACTTCAGAGAAATTTTATACCACTAAAGCTTTTTGTACCTTTGTGGCTCTAGATGACCATGGTCAACCGATGGGCGCTCCTCCTCTTGTTTTGGAATCAGAAGAGGACAAAAGAAGACATGACGAAGCTCAACAGAGGCGTAAATGGCGTCTAGAGCGAAAAGAACAGTTCGTAAAAAAGTAGGGTGTTTGTCAGATCTTCAGAATACGGTAAAGAGAGAACTCTCCGTTTCAATTTATGTCATTTTTATATTTAAAAAGCACTTTTCTCATTTATGGAATTAATTATTATTAGTATTATCAATAAGTTAGATATTATTAATAAAATTTTA
>JAGRAA010000101.1 GCA_020435185.1 Bdellovibrionales bacterium
TCGACGCTGGTTATGGGTGGAACAGCCTGATTAGAGTGTAGTATTTCAAAGATTGCAATTCTTAGGATATTTTTATCGACCGTTGCAATTCTGTCAAAATTCCAATTGATAGATTTTGATTTAATGACGGAGTCTATACCTTCTTTGTATTCAATGACTCCACTGACCAAGAAGAATGCAAACTCATAAACCTCTGAGTGTGCTTCAAATTGGTTTTTAAAGTATTCTATGCTTTCTTTAATATTGATTTCTGGAGAAAACTCTAATTGGAAAAGAACTTGAAGAGTAAGTTCTCGAGCTTGTCTACGTCTGCTATCATTGGTCATAAGAAATCTCTAGGTTATCTGTTTTAATGGCGGCCACAAATTCTTGTATATCGTCGAAAGACCTATAAACGCTGGCAAATCGCACAAAAGCCGCCTGATCGAGTTCTTTTAGTTCTTTCAGTACCAATTGGCCAATAATTTGTGACGAGATCTCTCGTTTATTGATTTGTTCCACTGTTTTTGAAATTTTTGTAATAATGGATTCAATTTGAGATATTTTTATGGGTCTTTTCTGGCAGGCATACTCTAGCCCTTTTCTTAATTTACTAGGAAGATAGGGTTGTACGCTCCCATCTTTTTTGATGATGTTAGGGTAATGAAAAGTGACCCGTTCTACTGTATTGAACTTTTCGTGACAGCTCAGACATTTGCGTCGTCGTTTTATAGTATTATCTTGTTTACTTCGGGTCTCTAAAACCTTTGTATCTACGCTTTGGCAATACGGACAATTCACTTATCTACCCACCCCAGTGTTCATTTAACTCTAATAAATTGGAATCATTCAGATTTCTTTAAGATCTCCTCACCAGAAGGGGCATTATGGATGGAGGGTGTATTCTGGTCAAGGATTTGAACGACTATTTAAGGCTTGTCCGCACTTGAAAAATCAGTTATTGTCACGGCGCATTCGATGGAAAGGTGGATATGAACTGGTTTAATGGTCAGAGGACCCTTTTATTTGTATTACTTTTGATTTACTCTCCTAGCCTTATTTATGCGGCAGTAGAAGTGGACAACAATGGGAACTCAAAAGCGGATACCTATTTTTCAAAGAGATCTAAGTCTAATCGATCCACTAAACCGTCATCCTCTAAATTTGTACCAGCTCCTCATTATTTGGCGCTGCAAATTGGAAGTTTTTTTAATGATAATGCCTACCAATGGGGATCTGCAGAAAAAGAAGGTGTTGGAGAGTTCAATGCGGGAGTAACTTATCGCTTTGGAGAGTGGGTTGACTCTACTGATTTTGTCATTCGCATGGATTTTGGATCTTATAATTTGGCAACTGGTCCATCTACAAAGATGAGTATTTTACCTATGATAACCTTTCCAGACGCAAATAGTGGTTTTCCTCTTTATTTTGGATTAGGAGCTGGTCTCGGAATATTTTTTAAGCAAGTAGATAGCGAGTCTGATATTTCTTTAGATTATCAGCTTATTGCAGGAACTAGATTTTTTAATGTAATTGAAAACATGGGACTGATCTTTGAAACAGGTATGAAAAATCATTTCAACCTATTAAGCGATGGACAATATAACTCAGTCTTTTTAAGCGCTGGAACGGTTTTTGTCTTTTAATGAAAACTAAATCTAGGCCAATTTATCGAACGCATATATATTCTCTCGAAGAACTACTTAAGCATTGCTTCGTTGACGGTTTTCATGCCGATAAGGTTTTGCAACATGCTTTTAAATCGAATCCTAGATGGGGCTCTAAAGATCGAAAATTCATTGCTGAAAATTTTTATGATATAGTTCGAAATTGGAGAAAGTTATATGAAATTACCGGTGAGCCTTGGATAGACCCTCCAAACACAGAAATGAGTAATTTATTATTTAAGGGAGTCGTATGTGCATGGTTAATGTGTCATTATTCAGCAGAAGAGCTTCCAGAGGACATTTATTCTAATGTCGATTCAGAAAAATTAAAGTCGCAATGGAAGACCAAAGGGTCTTTAGAGTATGAGGTTTCGTTTCCAAATTGGATAGTCAAACGGATTCAAGAAGTTTATACGGATCAGGCAAGAGAGATTTTGGATCAACTGAATGAAAAGGCGCCGGTTTACTTGAGAGTCAATCAGCAAAAAACTTCTTCTGATGAGTTGGTTGAATCGTTAAAAGAGAATGATATTCGAAGCCATTCTGTTAATGACCAAACAGTTATTCTAGATCAAAGAGGTAACGTATTTCAGTCCATGGCTTTTAAAAATGGGTTGTTTGAGGTCCAGGATATTGGATCACAAGAAATAGCGAAGTTTTTGAATCCTCAAATGGGAGAAAGGGTTTTGGACGCTTGCGCAGGCGCAGGTGGAAAGGCTCTTCATATGGCCGATTTGATGAAGAACAAAGGAAAAATCTTAGCATCGGATATTCACGAATGGAAATTAAAGGAGCTGAGAAAAAGAAGTTCCCGAAATGGCTATGATCTTATTGAAGCTAAGGTTTTAAACCCCAAGCAGATAAAAAGACTTAAAGAAAGTTTTGATGGTGTTTTGTTAGATGTTCCTTGTTCTGGGTTGGGCGTGATTAGAAGAAATCCTGATACAAAATGGAAGTTAACTCCAGAAAGAGTATTAGAGTTGCAGCAGATTCAACAAAGTTTATTAGAACTCTATTCTTCTACGGTAAAGCCAGGAGGACGAATGGTGTATGCCACTTGTAGTATTCTCCCCGAGGAAAACAGAGAGCAAGTAGACCAGTTTTTAAAACAACACGCTGAATTTAAACTTAAAGAAGATCGAGTCATTTTGCCGGGTAGGGGTGATGGCTTTTATATGGCCTTGCTCACTAGAGATTAAGAAAAAAGCTCTTAAAGAGAGAGGGCCTTATAGTCTACAGTGCTTTGTTAGTGTCATAGAATCTTGTGAGCCTTCATCGTCAGTGACCAAAACCGTAAATTCTTGATCACAATTTAAGCTTCTTAAATTATTAACAACAAGTTTAAACCCGCCTCCTTCACAGAAGCTGGTTCCAGAAAGGTGAACTTTTTCATCATTATGATCAGTCACAACCCATTCGTAGGTATCATTGCTTTTTCGATCACAGATTCCATAGAGTAAGATGTCCTCTTCTCCATCATCGACTACCATTTGAGGCTGAACAAACAAGAGTTTGTTTTGTTGCCAGTCATCCACCACCCTCATTTGATCAGATGAACTGTTGCTTGAATCAGAAATAGGAGTATTATCCATTGAGGCTGGAGCACAATTCTGAAATTGGGTGAGAATAAGGGTCATGGTTAAAATAGAAGTAGACACGCCCATGAATTTTCTGAAATTAAATTTATTCTTACTTACGTTAGCCATTACTCAATACTACTCTTTAATTTTAGTTAGAGCAGCTTAAATGGGAGAGCTTGTTTCAATTTGAGACGGAATTCTTCGAAGAATGTTGCAAAAGTGGTGTGGAATAAGATTAAAAGCTAATTTTAAGGTGATTAGTTGAATTCAACCGCTCGCCCTCTAAACTCAGGGCTTACCAGCTGGTTATAGGACACAACAGGTTCGCCGTTAATAATAGTGTGAATGGGGCAGCCAATGACTTTTTTGTTGTGAAAAGGGGTCCATTGACTTTTACTTTTTATCCATTCATTGGTAATAGTCATTTCTTTCTTCAAGTCAACAACGGTAAAGTTCGCTAAAAATCCTTTCTGTATGTGACCTCTATCTTTCATATTAAAAATTTTAGCAGGTCTATGGGCCATTAGGTCGACCAGTCGTTCTAAAGTAAGTCTTTTGTTGTGAACATGATCTAATAGTAAGGGAACGGTAGTTTGAACGCCAGTCATGCCAGAGGGGCTACTTGGATAGGGATTAGATTTTTCTTGTAAGGTATGTGGAGCATGATCAGATCCAACCACATCTATAGTTTTGTTATGGACCGCCTTCCAAAGCTCATCCTGATGATCTTGATTCCTAATAGGAGGGTTCATTTGAGCTAAAGTACCTAATTGATCATAGCAATCAGGAGCTGCCAGAGTGAGATGTTGAGGGGTCACTTCGCAAGTAATGAGATCTTCGATTTCATTGTGATGTTTGTTATCTTTTAACCATAAGACTTCTTGCTTGGTCGTTAAGTGCAAGACATGTATTTTGCGTTTATGTCTTTTAGCCAAAGTCACAATTCTTTGGGTGGCGATAAGTGCAGTTTCTTCATCTCGCCATAGGGGGTGAAGAGAAACATTTGGATTAGAGTTTAGTGTTGACTTTCTTTCAATCAGTCTTTTTTCATCTTCACAGTGTACTGAAACTCTTCGGACTCCACTTTTGAGTACAGCTTCTAAATCTTCGTCATTATCGACTAAAAGAGAGCCTGTTGAGCTCCCCATAAAGATCTTGACGCCACAGCATCCGGGAGTATTTTCGTATTCTGCTATCAGCGATCTGTTTTCAGCGCAGGCTCCGAGAAAAAAACCAAAATCACAGAAAGAATTTTTTTCGGCAATAGACACTTTATTTTGAATATCTGCAGGAGTGATTGTATTAGGTTTGGTATTTGGCATTTCGAAAAAAGCTGTTATTCCTCCAAAAATCGCACCAAGGCTACCGTGGTGTAAATCTTCTTTGTGAGTTAATCCAGGCTCTCTAAAGTGTACTTGGGTGTCAATTAGACCGGGAAGAATCATCAAGTTTTTACAATCAATAATTTTTGCGTTAGGACTTTCGAGATTTTGAGAAATTTCAAGAATTCTACCATTTTCAATACTAATATCTAATGGACTTATGCTGGTTTGGTTTTTGTCGTCAGAAATGACACAGTATCCGTTTTTTAATATAGTTTTCATAGACACAACCATGGGCCAGGGTTTTTGCTAAGTCAATGGATTTCTTGACGGTTTTAAAGCCAAACAGAGACAATGATCTCATGTCAATTGATCAGTTCTTAAATTTTTGGTTTGACCACATTTACTCTATTATACAATGGCAGTTTTTTGTCATTATACTTTTTGCCGTTGTGGTATTGTACTTCATGATTCGTGAAAATAATGAGGAGTCTGGAGCCGAGGTCAGTGCTGGGCAAGTGAATCAACTAGAGGAGACTTTAAAGAGAGTTTTAAAACAGACAGAGCATATATCAATGAAGGCAGGAGAAGCGTCTACTGGTCAAGGTGCCGAAGGTGCACCTGTCTCTGCTGAAGACTCTAACATCAATAGTGAAGAGTTGAAAAAACTGAATTTACAGCTTAAAGAAAAGCAAGAATTGATAGAAAAACTGACTAAAGATATCGAAAAATCCAAAAATAGCCCGTCTGAAGGCAATGACAGCGAAACAAAAGCTTTAAAAGACAAAATGGCACAATTAGAAGCTCAACTTGCAGAGTATTCAATTATAGAGGACGATATCGCTGATCTTTCGTTGTATAAAGAAGAAAACTCTAAGTTAAAAGAAGAGTTGGCTTCGCTAAAATCAGGTGGAACCCCAAACTCTTCTGCTGTGGAGGAGTCTGCTGATGAAACTGCTGGAGATTCCTCTGAAGATTCAGATTTAGTCGCGGAATTTGCGGAAGCCGTCGGAGAGCCCACTCCCGCAGCTCAGCCTAACCAAGACAACGACACTGATCAATTTGTCGATAAGCAAAATGAAGAAGAGGCTGTCGAAGCAAAAGAAGAGATCGCGGACACGACAGAAGATGAGAAGAATGAATTATTAGAATCTGTGGCTGAACAAAATGAAGCAAAATCTGGTGATGATGCTGAAGATTTTATTACAGATGATATATTGGCAGAGTTTTCGGCTGCAGTGGATAAAGAATTTGGAAATGCTTTAAGCGAAATAAGTTCAAGTGACGTGTCTGCAGAAATATCTGCTGAAGCAGAAGATCCTCAGGCTGCTGTGGATGCAGCAATGGCTGGAGCGGCCTCTGTGCCGACTCCTCCTCAAGAAGAAATGATAGAATCTCAAGATGATGTTGATAAATTATTTGCTCAAGCTCAAGCTCAAGAGAGTCAAAAAGAAAGTCTTTCTGAAGAAGCGAGTTCAAAAGAAAGTGACGTCGCTTCTGCTGATGCTATTGATACAGAAAAGATGTTAGGAGAAATGGCCTCTTTGCAAGAGGCCGCTGAAAATGCAGATGGTAATACGTCTTTAGAAGAAGAATTAGATATAGATAAAATGGCTCAAGAGGCCAGTACTTTAACAAACGAAGATAGCAAGGCCTAATTAAGGAGACATTATATGAAAAACTTGCTGGTTTTTATTTTATTTTTAATGGTTCGAATGCCAGCGGATGCCGCTGTAAATAAGACGATAAGAAGTTCCTCTGGACCGAAGAGTGACGTTATCGAAATTTTAAAACAGCCTTTAGAAAAAAGATTAGCTGCGATACAAGGACGAGCTCATTTTAAGATACTTAAGTCCTTAAGTATGGATGCTCATCAATCTCTTCATGTTCGTTGGAGAGCGACCACTGCTTTAGGAATGAAGTATGAAAAAAAGGCTTTGCCTACGTTGGTAAGAGCATTGAAAAGCGATAAATGGTTTATGAGAAATGCAGGTTTGATAGCCATATATCATGCCAATAAGAAACTGGCTCTGGCTTGGTCGAAGAAGTTGTTAAGCGATGAGGCTTTAGTGGTCAGAACGGCCGCTGTGGATACAATTAGAAAATTAAATGGTGTAGCAGCAAAGTCAGCTCTTAAGAATAAAATGTTCGCAAAGCAAAATTTTAAAGGACAAAAAAGTCTGTGGATTAGAAAAAATATTATTAAAACATTATCTCATTTCGCAACTCCAGGAGATGAGTCCTTTTTTATAAAAGTATTGTCTGACAAGGACAAGCAGTTGCATGGCTATGCAGTCCATGCCTTAGAGAAAATTACTAAAGTAAAGATGGGACAAAAAGATGAGTCTCTATCGACCAAAATTAGTATGTGGAAGTCCTGGTGGTCTTCAAGAAACTTATAGAGTTTTAATTAAACCCATTATTGGATAGCTGTATATAGGATTGAACTTTTTTATCGGGTGAGTAGACCAATTGTCCTGTGTATGGGTCTGCCCTGAAGTATTCCACGTTTCTCCACTTAAGACCATGACTATCAGCTAACGAAAGTTCTTCTTTAAAATCTCGCCCTATTTGTCCTGACCAGGTGCTAAGAACCACTTCTCCATTAGAGAGACATGCTTTTGCTTCTCCAACTTCGTGTTCTTTATTGTGGAGGGCCGTTTTGGAAGCTTTTGGGAAATCTCGCGCAAATTGCTTTATGCTTTCAGCACTATCTAATTTTGTAGAGCTGGTACTAAGATATATATCTCCAGGTTTTGCTTGAGAGCATTGTTGTTCAATAACTTGAATATCTTCATATTTTATTCTTTCTAGACGACCGCCCGAATAGAAGTCTCGCCCTTTGTCGTCGTCTGCATAGGTTGTGTTTTTAAATCGTTTAACTAAAAAAGTGCCGTCAGAGAAGGCTGCTTCAATTTGAGACAATTGTCCATTTGTTGTTTTAACATACTGGCCTTTACATAATTTCTCGTTTTTAGTTTCAGAATGACATTTTTCTTCAAGTATTAGCGCACTTTTAGCCCAAGTTTTTTTCTTGGGCCAAAGACTCTTAATCCACCCCGATAACCCAAAAGAAATTGCTTTTCCGGTAACAACGGGAGAATTTTCTTTGAGACTATCACTATCGATAAGAATTATCTGTTGTCCATGTTTGGCTTGATGATCAATCGCATAGATTTGTTGTTTATCTTGAGAGAGACCCTGAATTGAAAATAAACATACACAAATTGATGGTAATATTTTGAGAAAAATTGGTTTCATTTGAAGTCTCCATCGAGTGGTTTATTAAGAATTAGTGCAAATAAAGAGCCATCTGAGGAGTAAATAGTTCTCGTTTAAGCAAGAATCAGTAAGCAACAAACCAACAGCTGTCAAAAGAATATCCAGTTTTTTCAATAGTTTATTAAAGTTTTCTAATATTATTTTAATTTGTTAACCAATAAAGAAAGTTGATGGGCAAGATCTCCAAGATCTTTAGCCGCACTTTGTGAGCAATCGCTAAGATTAATTGTCGTTGGATCTTTCGATAGCTCGTTCGATTTTAAGCTCTCGCTTGATGCGATAAAGAAGAGTATCTTCTTCTAAGCCATCAGTGGGTAAATCTTCTGAGCGAGCAAAAAAATCTTTTTGCTCTTTTACAGATTTATGAACAGTCACTTTTATTACAGGTTTATTTTTAACTCTTCCTTTAATGACGTTCACTTTGATAGTGTATCTCAAACCGCTGTTTAATTTGGAATCTCTATGGGCAGGAGTCCAAACGATAGATCCAGAAATATTGTCAGTTTCAATTACACCAGCATCCATATTATTTACTTTAATGGGATAGTGGGATAAAGAGATTTGAACGGCTCTCCAAATACTTTCGTAAGAGTAATTGCTAAAAACTTGTTCTTTAGGTTGATAGTCAGTGCCAGAAGAGGACTTTATGTCTCCACTGGCACATCCTACTAAAAATAAAGCTAAGAAAATAAAAATAGAGAAAGATACTTTCATTTATTAAAAGTCTAAAACATTCCTTGAGAGATGGCTAATGCTTTCTAAATTTTCTCTTAGCACTTCTTTGTCTTGTTTAGCAGCTAAGAAGACAACTTCCCATCTTTTAATGTGACCACTTGGAGTCTCTGGTAGATTCATATGAGGAAGGGTTATGCTACTTGTCCAGTGATCAGAATAAAACTCCCATTGTCTTGTGCGAACTTCAGATTGCGTGTTGGGGTCGGCTCCGAATTTTTCAACGGAAGAAAAAGTGATTTTAAGACCAGCTTCTTTTAATCCTTCAGGTAAAGTTGGTGTTGCGAGTTGAATGGTTTGTCCATCAAATTGAGGTCTTGGGATTAATCCTAAAAATTGTGGAGATTCGTTTGTATTTCTAACATTTTGTAATGCTGCTGACATTTCAGATAAATTGTTGCCGGCTTCTTGTAGGCGAATAAATTCAGAGCCTAAGTTTGCGCTGTTCAAGTTTAGGTTTTGATTGTTCATGAGGATGCTAATGACATGAATATGGTCTTCTATTTGTGGGACTTTTAAAGACTGTTGGCCGAGAGAGTCGACCCTTTTTAAGTCTGTGGGAAAATAAAGTCCATTTTCTTCTCTAACAGCAATGGCGAGCATCACTTTATCTTGGTTAAATTGGGGGGCTTTGATTTGTATTTGATCGGCAAAGTTTATTTGGTTGATGGCGATATTTTGGCCATCCCTATTTTCATTAACGTTCACTTCATTGATGCCACTGTTGATCATTTTGAAATCATTAATAACTTCAAAAATAGATTTATTATTTCTCATAGCATCAGCCACCTTTTTAAGAGGGAATTGGCCGTGTAAAGCTACAAATTTATAGACTCCAGGAGTTCTAACAAAAGAGCGGTATTTGGGTTTATTAAAGGTAATGTTCAAAACATAGCGTTCTTTTTGTCGGGGAATACTCAAGTTGCTGGGGACTTCCATTTTATAAAAAGGAATATCTAATTCGTCAGATTCTGGGCTGATAACACTAGACATGTCGAAGCTGAGAATATCTTCTTTTTTAAGAGCGGGAATGACTAAGCCAAAATCCAGTTGGCCGTCTTGGGGCAAGGGGCCATATCCTTCTGTGTTCCCCGAAACTTGGAGTTTTTGCTGTCCATCTTTAGGGTTTAATATAAAGGTTTGAGGAACAGGCTCGATTTCTAAATAGGATTTTTGTATGTAGCCTTCTTTTATCAAAGTTACAGTTGTTGCCGAAGTCCAATCTTTAGGGATTGAAAACTCTCCGTTCTCATCGGTAATGAGTTCTTCTACAAGGCTTGTTCCCTCGATAAAAACTCTTACTCCGCGGAGGGGGAGTCTTTTCGAATCGAGCACTTGCATAGAAGATTGAATTGGATTTTCCGAAAATAAAGGCTTGGCTTCTAGCCGTTCGAACGCGTGGACAGATCCTGTGATAAAAAAAGACAATAATACTAAGATTTTAAGCATTTAAACCCCCTAAAAAAACTTTATTCCCTATTGAATTTCATCCTGTAGAATTGGTCAAGAAATGAGCAAAAAACCATTTAAATTCAATAGATACGTTGACATATTGTAATGAGGGTTGTAGATGTGGCAGTTCTCAAGTGGTGGAGTAGCTCAGCTGGTTAGAGCACCGGAATCATAATCCGGGTGTCGGGGGTTCAAGTCCCTCTCCCGCTACCATTT
>JAGRAA010000102.1 GCA_020435185.1 Bdellovibrionales bacterium
AGAAGAACTATTGTATATATATTATAACTTACGTTACTTTGACTGAACACTATTCTGAAAATGCTTCTGAATTTCAAAAATTTTTAGACAACTTTAAAGTGCGTGGACTTGAAAATGAATGAAGTCATTCAGCAAGTCACTAAAGACAATTTTTTAGCTCACTTTTTAAAGTTCAAGATCAAACAATTTCTCATATTCATGTCTGGCATTTATATGCTTTTCATGGACTGTGTAAGAGAATTTTTTAAATCAAAAACTCAATGGCCTCTCGTTTGGGAGCAAGTCTATCAAACAGGGATTAAAAGTCTTCCTCTTATATTTATAACTACATTGAGTATTGGTATGGTTATGGCCCTTCAATTTGGGATCAGCTTAGAAAAATTTGGTGGCAAAATTTATGTTCCAAAAGTCGTGTCTCTATCTATTGTTCGTGAACTCGGACCTGTATTCGCCAGCATGATGATTGCTGCACGAGTGGGAGCAGGAATTACTTCGGAGATTGGATCTATGATGGTTACCGAACAAATCAGCGCCATACGCGCCCTTGGAACCTCTCCCATTCAGAAAATAATCTTGCCTAGAGTTTTAGGTACTCTCATTGCCCTACCTACGCTGGCCATACTCTCTAACGTGTTTGGGGTAACTGGCGGACTGATTGTTGGAACCACAGAACTTGGCTTAGACCCCTCTTTTTATCTACAAAAAGCATACACAACGATCACTAATTCAGATTATTTTTCTGGTATCGCAAAAACCGTTTTCTTTTCTTTTATGGTTTCTATTACAGCGTGCTACTATGGTTTAAAAGTCAAAGGTGGGACAAAAGATGTCGGCTATGCCACGACCAAATCAGTAGTGACCTCATCTATAGGAATAATGATAGGTGACTATTTTTTAACAAAACTTTTTTGGATTGTAGAGCAATGGCTATCATAAGAGTCGAAAACTTTAATAAAAGCTTTGGAGAAAAACACGTCCATAAGGATGTTTCCTTCTCTGTTCAACAAGGAGAATGTTTAGGTCTTATTGGTGGCTCTGGCGTTGGGAAAAGTGTTATTCTGAAAAGCTTAATTGGCCTCATAAAGCCAGACAGCGGGAGGATCTTTGTAAAAGATCAGGACATTACTGATTTTTCTGAAGACGAACTTATTGAAATTAGAAAAAATGTAGCTTACGTCTTTCAAAATGGAGCTCTTTTTGACTCTATGACCGTTTATGACAATCTTGCTTATCCATTACGTGAGCACACCCATTTGGCGGAATCAGAAATTCAAGGTAGAATATTCAGCTTACTTGAAGAGTTTGGACTCAGTGGAAATGAAAAAACCCTACCCGCAGAACTGTCCGGAGGGATGCAAAAACGAGTGGGTTTAGCAAGATCCATTATTCTACAACCCGAAGTTGTACTTTATGATGAACCTACTGCTGGCCTAGACCCCTATAATACTATTAAAATTCAAGAAATGATTTTGGCCCTGAAAAAGAAGGGAAAAACCAGCATTTTTGTCACCCATGATATGCCTAGTGCACGAGCAGTATGTGACCGCATGGCTCTCATAGTGAATGGATCAATCCAAGCAGAAGGAACTTTTGACGATATGAAAAAAGAAAAAGACGGTCTTCTTAATCAGTTTATAGAAGGAAGGATGAATTAATGGAAAATACAAACTCAAATAACTTACGAGTTGGAATATTTGTCACCATTGGTTTAGTTATCTTTATGATATCCGTTGTTCTCATCGGTGGAGACAAAGTCTTTTTCAAAAAGTATAATTCTTATTCAATATATATAAAGCAAACTCAAGGTTTACTTCCTGGGAGTGTGGTCAGCCTGTCTGGGATCAACATAGGAAACATTAAAGAAATTCGTTTTCGTGACCTTAGTCAAGCCTCTGAATCCTCTAAAAACCTGCCTCTCGAAATTGTCATAGACGTTGTAAGTGATTTCTCTACGCAAATAACCAAAAACGCTTCTGTGAGCATCAAAACTCAAGGGGCTTTAGGTGATAAATTTGTATATATTGTTCCTGGTGAACCCGGAAGCGAAATACTCCCCGTTGGCGGCGTACTGATGAACGTAGATAGCTCTGACTTTTTAGACGCCTTATCTGAAAGAAGTGATGATATATCAAAAATTGGAGATGTTATCGCTGAGTTACACAAGTTACTGGTCAACATCAATGCCGACGGACGCAGCGCTTCAATTGTGACTAATTTAGACTCAGCCACCAAAAAAATAGATTTATTGATAAGCGATTTGCGACAGCTCACAAGCGATGTTAGAGGTACTAAAGACGAGGGGTTGAAATCCACAATTGTAAAACTGAATAGTATTTTAACTAAGATAGACAATGGTAAAGGAAGTTTAGGTGCATTGATCAATGATCCTATACTTCATGATAAACTAAGTAAGTTATTAGGGGAATCACCACGAAAGAAATTTTTGAAACCGATCATTCGGGAAACAATCAAAACCAACGATCACTATCAAGAATAAAGAACTTTTATCTCTTATTCTTTTTAGTCTTTTCTGTTTTTTTCTTTCCAAGCCATCAACTCACCATAGATTTTTTAGAACTTCCTCATTTTGGTCTTAAGAACTCCTACCCGGTAGGCTATCCTCTTTTTATTGATTTTGATCCAGACATTAAAAACCTCTTTGTTTCTCAAAGAGCAGCCTCGAAAATAGAAAACTATTTTTTTGCGGCAACCCCCTTTACCCAATCCCCTTACTTCGAAGTCTACGGTGAATTTGATAATGGGCCCGTGGTGGGTTTTAATAATTTTTTTAAACATCCGGTGAATAGCTATTTTCGCTTAATTTCCTCTCTTGACCTTCCCACAAAGAAAGCCCCTCGATTGAGGCTTCCGGCTTCGGTATGGGAACGCGTCAACGAAACCCATAAGGATCAAAAACAATTAGAACGCGAGCTCATAGAAGACTTACTCAAATCCGAAACTCCTCTGAAGAATACCCAGTGTTGGACTTTACCCCTCAACTCAAAGGTGGTTTCTCAATACTCTTCGCCGAGGACTCTCCCTAACAACAGGTCTTATCTTCATTCGGGTGTTGATTTAAGAGCGAGACGTCCCCAACCCATCGTTGCCACAGCAGATGGCACGATATTATTTGCAAACAAGATGGTCGTCCCTGGAAATAATATTTTAATTGATCATGGAGAGGGATTATTTTCGCGCTATATGCATTTAAGTAAACTTCTGGTTCATCAAGGAGATTCCGTTCAGAGAGGACAAGTTATTGGACTTACGGGCGCCACCGGAAGGGTCGAAGCTCCCCATCTACACTGGGAAGTGGTTTGGAAAGGACGGCCAATTAGCCCTTTTCTGTTTTTAGATAAATGGAGATTTATCTGTAATCCGCGTTTTGCTCTGACTCGGTAAAGAAGTTAGTAACTCAAAAAATTTTATATTATTTGTGAGAAATTCCCAGGATCACCTTTTGTAAAGCTTCTTGCAAATCGTTCATGTCCTTCTGACTGTGAGGGACTGATTTACGGTCTAGTGTTAGTCGAATAGATCGTACATAATTTGACCCTAAGTATTTATTGATCTTCTCCCTTATGGGCTTAATCATAAAAGTCATTTCTTGCAATCTCACCGAACTATCGACCCATATGTATAAGGTTCCCTTATAAAAAGAAACGGGGGTGGAGCGCGAAGACATTGTTTTTCCTACAATTTGAGGCCAATACTGCCATAACTTCCACCGTTTAAACTGGACAGCTAATTCATCCTTGCTATTTTGAAAAAGGGAATGTAGGACCTCATTGGCAGAGTAGAGTCGAGATGTTTCACGTTTTTTAGACATAAAAGATAAGTACATGGATCAGATAAAAAATACAATTCATATTGTGGGTGCTGGCCTAGCTGGTAGCGAATGCGCGTTTCAGCTCGCAGAACGAGGTCATAAAGTTTTTCTTTATGAAATGAGATGTCAGGGATTGACTACTCCTGCACATAAAACAAAAGACTTCGCTGAGCTAGTTTGCTCAAATTCTTTCGGCAGCCTTGCCGATTATTCAGCTCCTGGCCAATTGAAATGGGAAGCCGAAAAACTAAATTCGCTAGTTTTGAAATCCGCCAAAGAAAACTCCGT
>JAGRAA010000103.1 GCA_020435185.1 Bdellovibrionales bacterium
CATGAGTTTCTTTAGTTAAATATTTTATAATAGAATTGGTCTTCAGATTCTATTATACATTCGTCTTTTAATTCTTTTTCACACTCAGTAATAGCAGATAGTTTAGCTTCATCTTTATTTCTTCCAAAACCTTCAATGTTTTTTACACCTTGAGATGTCGTGACAACTAAGAGACATTTTGTCATTTTCGCATGATAAACTTCTCCATAACATAGAATTGAAAAGTACATTGCAATCATAATGCAGAAAGTCTTGCACATCATTAGTTTCATGAGCCCCCCTCACTGAACAGATTTCTTTTAGATGTATAAGTATATGAAATTTGATTAATTCTATAGATTGACTGCGCCAATTTGAAAATATTTCAAGCCTCCATAAGAAAATTGATTTATACCTAGAGGTAGAGTTGAGCCAATATATGGGGAGATTCATTTTTAAGGAGGCCCGATGAAGAAAGACGTTATCTCAGTAGAGGATGTAACCATATCTTTTGGTTCGGCCACCGTGTTGAGAAACATTAACTTGAAGGTTTATGAAGGGGAGAAGCTTGTAATTTATGGTCCGAGTGGTTCAGGAAAGAGCGTTTTATTGAAAACAATGGCAGGACTAATTAAGCCTTTAAAAGGTAAGGTTCTCATAGAAGGAGAAGACTGGCAGAATTTAGAATCCCAGGAGAAGCATATTTTGGCGCAAAAAATCGGGATGCTTTTTCAAAAAGATGCTCTTTTTGATTCTATGACAGCCATTGAAAATATTGAGTTTCCGTTAAAAGAGCATTTTAAGATGACCCAGCAGGAAATGGATCATAGAGCTATAGATCTTTTAGAAGCCGTTGGACTAGCAGATCATGGTCATAAAATGCCTCATGAGCTTTCTGGAGGAATGAAAAGAAGACTTGGTATTGCGAGAGCTCTCGCTTTAAATCCAANNAATTATTTTTTACGACGATCCCATATCTGGTCAAGACCCTGTGAGGGGAGATCAGATGGCTCAACTTGTTGAGCGTATTAAGCAGCAATTTAATTCAACCGTTATTATGGTTTTAAGCGACATGAACATTGCCTTCGAAGCCGCAGACAGAATGGTCATGGTTGTGGATCAAGGTTTACTGGTTACGGGAAGCCCTCAAGATACTAAGAACCATTCAGATGAAAGGGTTCAGCAATTTATTAATGGTAGGCTGCAAGGACCCATTCACGTCGGTTGATATAGACTTAAAAGCTAAGGCTTTGTTAGACAAGGTCTAAGCAGGACCAGGTGTTGAGTTTGTTGGGTTACTTGAGATAATGGCACTTATTCCATAAAAACCTCTAAGGTGTTACTTCACGTTGCCGATGTCTTAAGATAGTACTGCTTAACGGTTTTTAAAAACTTTTTAATGGAAACTTCAGAAGGATTAAATGGCAGGATGATTGGTTCGCCCCAACTTTTTCCACACCTAGCATCAGCCCATCTTTTATTTTCCTTAACATGGAAATGTAAAAAGGCTTTTGATTTTAGATAAAACACCCCCTTCTTTTTTTCCTTTATTAAGTCGAATTTTTTAATTTCATCTAACACTATTTCTACATCACTAAGTTGTTCTGGCTTGCAATGACTCATTCCTTATATTCCCCAGTTCTCTTGCCAACTTTTTGGAGTCTTGAATTCTCCAAGTGTTGCATAAAAAGACCATAATCCTTGATGAGTAGATTCATGCTGAATAAGAGCATGAGTAAATTCAACGAATCTCATTTCTAGCCCAAATGCTTGAATAATGCAGTCTTCAAGCTCTGTACCTTCTAACTCTTTTAATAATTCATCTAATTTTTTCTGCTCAACCTCAAAACCCTTTAGAATATCTTCTTTTGTGGTTGAGCCAGTGTAATGTTCTTTTTTTGATTCACAATCTCTCATTTTTTTAGTTTGGATTGCTTCTCTGTATAAGCCGGTTACCCAAATCATGTGCCTAAACTGCTTGCAGAGTGGAGCATATCGCTTATTGGGGGTGTACTCCCACATATTATCAGGAAGCTCCTTAATAAACTCTATAGTCATTCCTCTTGAAAAGTCCCAAGACTTCTTAAAGTCCTCAATTACAGTGCTATCTCTCATTTTTGACCCCTTGTGTGAGATTTTTATAGCATATTTCATGATTAAATAAATTGAAATTAAATAATATTTAGCATAAATAATATGAAACTATGAATCTTGATATAACGAGCTTAGGCTTGGACTCTATTCTTACTTTTGAAGTTGTGGCTCGATTAAGGAGCTTGAAGCTCGCATCAAGCGAACTAGCAGTTTCTCAACCAGCGGTAACACACTCACTTAATAAATTAGAAGACCGACTAAATACTCAGCTTTGTATTCGCTCACGAACCTATTTTGCTTTAACTGAGTCTGGCGAAAAGTTATACAAAGTTGCTACAAATATAAAAGAGCAATTGGTCGACTACCAGAGCTTTTTACGAGATGATGAAGAGTTTGATGGGCTTTTTAGCTTGAGTGTTGTCGATAACTTTAAAAATGAATCTTTTAGCTTGGCATTAGAAAAGATGATTAAAAAGTACCCCAAGATGAAGTTAAATATCCAAGTTCAAAGTGCTAAAGAAATTCAAGATTCTGTGCTCAAGGGAGAATCTGACGTAGGCTTTGGTATTTTTAATAATAAATATGAAGCTCTTACATATAGAAAGATTGGAGAAGAGGTTCTTCATTACTATATTTCTGATAAACACCAATTGTGGGGCAAGAAAAATATCATTAAGAATGACTTAAATGATAAGCAGTTAGTATGGGTTGATACAGTGTTTAGGAGTCGATCAAATCTTGAATCCCATGTTTTTATAAACTCAAATTCAAAAATGAAAGTAACGGCTTATACCAATAACTTAAACTGTGCCCTAAGCATTTTAAAGTCAGGCGACTACGTTGTTCCTTTGCCGAATGGATATTTAGAGGAAAAGAAACTGGACTTTAAATACAAAGCCTTGAGAAACATCAAAACAATGACCCTAGGTCAAAGTATTACTTACCGAGGTTTAAATGCCAAAAAATCAAAAATTTTAGAAGCCTTTTTAGAATTTTTGAAAACCTGAAATAACATCCCATTCTAAACATGCAAACTCTTTGTAAGATTTGCCATTATTTCCATAGGACGATCGGATCAAATCAGAACTTTCCAAAGGGTACTTTGGAAAGTTCACAAATCAAAGAATTATCCGAGAAGACTTTTTAACATCCAGGCGGTTTTTTCATGAAATTCAATGCGAGCTCCAAGAAGACTATTTGTGCCTTCGTCATTTGCTCCATCAATAGCATTTAAAACATCTTTCGCTGTTCTTACCACTTGCTCGTGGTCAGCGAGGAGAGTTTCAATCATTTTATTCGCCGGAGTGTCTGAAGTGGCATCGTCCTTAACTTTACTTAACTCAGCAAACTCACTGTAAGATCCAGGAGCCTTTACTCCCATTACTCGAATTCTTTCGGCAATTTGATCTACGGCTAAAGCTAACTCCGTGTAGTGTTGCTCAAACATCAAATGAAGAGTCTGAAACATTGGGCCTGTAACATTCCAATGGTATTTATGGGTTTTTAAATAAAGAGTATAGGTTTCGGCCAGTAGGCGAGAAAGGTCTTTAGCGATTTCTTTTGTTTTTGCTTCTTCAATGCCAATATTTAAACTCATGGTATTCTCCTGTGTCGTTAAAGATATAACTTAGCTCATCCTTTTTGCAGGTTCAAATACTCATTGTTTATCACGTCATAGGCTAAAACTATCAAAAAATTAAATGAGCTCAGGGTAGACGAATAGTAGTATTACACCACGCTTTCCGGAGGAGTGGATAGGGGAGACTCTATGGGTTTTGGTCTTCTTGTTGGGTTAATGACATAGTAGGCACAGGGCACGATGAGCAAGGTGACGATCCCACTCAGAGATACTCCACCTAAAACTGTAAGAGCCATGGGAACTCGCGTTTCGCTTCCTGGCCCCAAAGCTAAGGCTGGAGGGATGGCGGCTGCCAAAGTCGCGGTTGTTGTCATTAAGATAGGTCTTAATCTTATTGGGCAGGCTTCTAGTATAGATTCTTTTATAGATTTACCCTGATCTCGAAGCTGGTTGATAAACTCAACTAAGAGAATAGAGTTTTTCTTCACAATCCCCATTGTTAATAGCATACCAATAACACTGTAGATGTTTAAACTTTGGTTTCCGATAATGAGACTAAATATAGAGCCGATTAATCCAAAAGGAATGGCTAAAAAGACAATCCAAGGATCTATAAAAGAATTAAACTGAGTCGCTAAAACCATATAGGCAATGACTAAGCCTAAAAGCATAATAATGATGATATCTAAAAGTTTATCATCGGGAGTTTCTTCAAATTTTAGGTAATACCCTTCAGGTAAGAGTTCTTTAGCCATTGTTTTGACTTTTCTAATGGCATCTCCTTGGACGGCTCCTTTTGCAAGGTTACTATCCACTCGTAGTCCTCGAACACGGTCTTCTCTAAATATTTGCTGAGGTCCTTCTGTTGATACAACATCCACGACTTCACTTAAAGGAAGAAGTTCTCCGCGATTGTTACGTACAAGAATATTTTCAAGATCTTTTTTTTGCTCTCTATCTTCTTTTTGTAGTTGAACGAAAATATCAAATCTTCGCGATCCGTCAGTGTATTGAGCTGGAGCAACACCGCCAAAAGTAGTATTGACGATATCTGCTATCTCACTGACTTCAACTCCTCTTTTTAAGGCCTTTTCGCGGTTAGGTATAATATGCACTTCAGGCAATGTTAATGTGTCATCGGATCTCACTCCTACCATAAGACCACTTTCTTCCATTTTTGATTTCATAGTAAAAAAGAGTTCTTTTTGCTTTTCAGGGTCTGGTCCATTAATAGTAAATTCCAAAGGTGAACCTCTTCTTCCTCCGAAGGGGCTACCGAATCGATCTCTAATAAAGACCTGAATTCCTTTTAACGACTTGGCCTTTTCTCTCATTTGATCGGCCACTTCAAATTGGCTGAGCTTTCGTTCGTTGGGGTTTTTCAAAATGACGACGCCGTTTCCACGATTTCCTTGTCCCCCTTGGCCAAATCCTCCGACAGCTAAAAATTGTCGCTCAACTCCTTCTTGTGTTTTAATCAGTTCTTCAAACTCTTTCACTTTATTAGTGGTGTACTCTAAAGATTTTCCGTCTGGTGCGATAAAGATAAGAAATAAAACACTTCGATCTTGAGAGGGAGCAAATTCGGTGGATAGATATTTTAATGGGATCAAAGCCAGCCCAAAAGCAAAAACACTCAAGCTTAAAATCATTTTACTATGACCGAGAGACCAGGTGAGAATGCGCTGATAACTTGTTGTAAGATAAAGAATAAAAGCTTCGAAGGCCTTGCCAAATCGAGATGTTCTTTCTTCTAATTTTAAAAACTGAGAACATCTCATAGGCGCAAGAGTAAGAGCCTCTAAAGAACTCAGCATGACAGCAATTGATATGGTCACTGCAAATTCAAAAAAGAACTTTCCTTCGAGTCCTGGTAAGAAACTTATCGGAACAAAAATCGATACAAGGGCAGCGGTAGTGGCGATTACGGCAAAGGTAATTTCTCGAGAACCTTTAAAAGACGCATTAACCCTATCCCATTTTAACTGCATATAACGGACTATATTCTCCAGCATGATAATGGCGTCGTCTACGACAACTCCTATGGCAAGAGCAAGCCCCAATAATGAAAATGTGTTTAAGGTAAAACCAAGCCATCGAATAAAAATAAATGTGCCGATAATAGCTGTTGGTATGGCTAGCAAAATATTGAAAGTCGCCGACCAAGAACCTAAAAATAGCCAGCAGACGAGAGAGGTTAACAGCGCTGACAAAATAAGAGTAAATGTCAATTCGTCAACGGATTCTCTTATGAATTGAGTTCTATCAAAGTTGACCCCTAATTCGGTTCCTTTTGGAAGATCTTTGTTAACCTCTTCGATTCTTTTTATCACTAAATCTGCCGTGCTAGCCGCATTCACTCCTCGTTGTTTTTGCACAGCCATGCCTAAAGCTTTAATTCCATTGAGTCGGGAGATTCGTTTTAAATTTTCTATACCTTCATAGATGTGAGCGACATCTTTGAGTCGGATAGGTATAAAATTAGGAGAGCCACCTCTTCGGCTAATGATAAGGTCTTTGAATTTTTCTGGCTTTGTGATCTCACCCATGATTCGAATGGTTTCTTCGGTGTCTTTAAACTCCAAGCGTCCTGCCGGGAGTTCTTTATGTTCACGAAGGATACTGCTGACTATGTCATTAGCAGTAAGCTGGTACTCTTGCAGTTTTTTAGCAATGAGATCCACTCTAAGCATGGGCTCATGATATCCGAAGGCTCTAATTTCTGCGACCCCTTCAACAGTAGAGAGTCTATCTCTTACTTGATCTCTAAAGAGAACCATCAACTCCCGGTCAGACAGAGTTTCTGTTTTAATGTTTAAATACATAAGAGGGTCATCAGCTGCGTTGGATTTTGTAACTGTGGGAGGCTCAATAGTTTCAGGAATCAATCTTTGTGCGCGTCCTAATAGGGTTTGTACTTCTTGAAGAGCAAAATCAATATTTCGATCGAGTTCAAACTCTAATTGAATATTCGCAGATCCACGATTGGCTGTTGAGCTTAAATTGCGAATACCTTCCATAGAGACAAGAACACTTTCGACAGGCTCAATAACATCTTTTTCGATGACAGCGGGAGTGGCGCCTTCATAGGAATACTGCACTCTAATGGTGGGGAAATCTACGTCAGGATTTTCATTGATTCCCATTTTTGTAAAGCTAAGCAATCCAAAAAAGATGAGACCAAACATAAGAATCCATGCAAATACCGGTCTTTCAATGGAGATTTTACTTAAACTCATAGGGTCTCTCCAGCTAAGGCTTTTAGTTTGTGCCAAGTGTATTTTGTAGTAAAATAGTATTGATTATAAGTTCGCTCAGTTTGTAGGTAATCTTGTAATACTCTTAATACATCCAGTTGATTCACCAATCCTTGATTCATGTCTTTTTTGTGTTGCTCATAGTTCTTCTTTGAGAGTTGCACCGCATGATCAAGCTGTTTAACGATTTCTATATTTTGTTGAAAATTTGTAAGAGTAGATTCAAACTCGATTTGTTTTTGTCTTCTTAATTGCGACAGTTTGAGTTCATATTGATTCTTTTCGTAGAGCTTTTTTTTCTTTTCAGCTTGATCATATCCACCATTAAATAAATTCCATTCTGCAGATAAGGTAATGTCCCAATCTGAATCTTTTAATATTCCAGATCTTTGCAGATAATAGTTTCCATCTAATTTTAAACTCGGTAAAAAAGATGAACGAGCCACCGCTAATTGGTCATCGCTTATTTCAATTTGAACTTCTAATGCTTCGATATTTGGGGATTTTAAGATTTTTTGTTCCCATGCAGAGTTTATTTTTAAAGAGTCTACAGTATTGTTGTCGATGAGTTCAGAAATGTTATTTAAAGCGCAGTACTGACGCAGATCATTTTCTGCTAACTGCAGTTGCAATTTAATTTGAGAAGACTCAGCAACTGTGCGCGCAAGTTGTGTTTGTGCAGCTAAGACATCGGTTTGACGATTTTTACCAATACGAGCTCTGTTCTTTAAGGTGGTTACCTGTTGAAGGAGGTTGTTGATTTGTCTCTGAATAATATTAATCTCTTGCCGGAGTTTTAGTGTGTTAAAAAATTTAGAGGACAGGTCATCGTAATACTGAATCTCATAAGCTTTTAAATTAAGTTCTGAGACCTTTATGCTTTGTCGGCTGGCGGGCAAACTGAAGTATTCTGCGCCACCTTTGAATAAAGTTTGAGAAAGCTCAATAGAACTATTTGTTTGCTCGGTTTCTCCAAAAGCGCCGGCCGATGACGACGCCTCTCTTATAGTTTTTGTAGAACTCAATGAAAGTGTAGGTAAAATAGCTGAAAAAACTTGAGAGTGAGTTTTGCGTGCAATTTCTACATCAAGTTTCTTGACCCTAATAGCTTCTGAATTTTGCAAACTGACTTCATAGAGCTCTTTTAGTGTAAAAGAAAAAGAGGCTGGACTGTAGAAAACGAGGAAAGA
>JAGRAA010000104.1 GCA_020435185.1 Bdellovibrionales bacterium
TATTCAATTGGATATTGACACACGTATTGAAAAGATTCAGACCATTGGTGGAGAAATTTATATAGACGGAAAAAAATACGAAATATATAGAAATACCCCTGTCACTTTTCATAAAAATGGGAGAGTAAAAACTTGTATTTGGGGAACGAGTCAATCCATAAATGTACAAGATCAAGATCTCCTTCCCAAGTATGGCGAAGCCGTAAGTTTTAATGAAAATTCCCAGCTCATAGAATTTACCGCGGGGAACAGTGGACGATTTCAAAAGTCTACTGGTGAATGGATTTATTTTAATAAGGATGACAAAGTTTTTCTACAATGAAAGCTCTTCTTTATATCTTTTTTATATCTTTTCTCTCGACTCAAGCGAAGGCCCAGACCAAGTATTCGGTTTTCGCTCTAGTTTGCCCTGATCGAATAAGATTGCTGGATTACTTTGAAGGAGAAGAATTAAGAGGATATCAGTATCAAAAGGATTTAAGTTTACAAGAAAAACTAAATATTGTACGCGTTAGAATGCCTGATCGCTCTCGGCTTTTCTCGCAATATCTTCTAGACTATCAGTCCTATGAAACTCAAGATACTCTGATACCAGACCCAGAAAATCGTCACGAAGAATGGGTCATACGACCTCCTGAAAATTGCAAGTTTAGTATTCTTCTTCAGTCCGATTTAATCTCTAAAATATGGAGAAATAAGGATCTTTGGCAAAAACTCTCTCGCTATGAACGAGAAGGCGTGTTTTTCAATTGGGCTATTGCAAAAGAGATTTTTGCAACCCCTCAAGGCTTACCTCACTCAACTTTGTATATACGAGCTCTCAACTCCATCCTTCTTCAACCTGAATTTAACTTGCTCTCTTTAAAAGAGCTTATTCAAACCCTTAAAGTGGCTCACCTCACTTCTTTGAGAGTTCAAACTGTACTTGTGGATTTATCAAAGAAAATTCAATTTTATAATGACAATATTATTCAAGAAGCCTTTCCTATTACCCTCTCTAGCTGGCCCCCTATCCATTTAGCAGCTTTTGATGAGAGCGAAGGCCTCACCCAAGTTCTATTAAAGAAAGATACCGTCTATTTTTATGAAAATGGCCAAGTTAAATCTCTTCGATTTCAAGATTCTCTTCCTCTCAAAACTATAGGAGGAGTGGTTTATTTTTCAACACCTGATCATTTTAAACAATGGGCTCCTACCGAAGAAGAAAAGTTCCCCAGGATTTATTTTTATTCTAATGGATTCGTAAAGGATGGAATTACCATAGAACCTAGATCCTTTGAAACCAATGAATTGAAAGTTCTTACCGCTCAACACAAAGGACGCTTTGAAAATTTCGATAACTCTCATTTATATTTTACTGAAGATGGTTCACTCGTTACAATAGGTAATTCCTCTGGTCAAATAAAGATCAACGAGGGCTGGTATAACATTGCAAAAAATATTCATGTGAGCTGGCATCGGCCCGGCCAACTCAAAGAGCTTGTGGTCACCGAACCCGTCTATTTAAAAGCTCAAGGTCAAAATATACTCTGGAAAGGTTTTTTATCTTTTAATACTGATGGAGCATTGAATTGCGGTTTCATCGCTCAAAATTATAGATTTCAATCAAGAAATGGCTCTACAAAGTCAGCAAGAAATGGTGAACAAGTTTGCTTTGATGACAATGGTTTAATGCTATAAACTCTGCCAACTCAACAAGGGCGTTCCCGTTACCGGCGGCATTTTCCAGTTATCGGCAGTACCATCTAGGCTTGATCCCACAAAATCATAATTAGCATTTTGAAAGGTTGTTATATCCTGAAGCTCAAGAGTGGTTTTTCCAACCACATCCGCATTCGCTGTATTAGAAACCCCATTGAGAGCTCCATTTAAATCTGAATTGTAAAATATATTAGCTCCTCCATAGGTCGTTGATCCCATCCCTATGACCGCTCCAGTGTTGGTATTTCCAGTAACCTGACCGTTGTAGTAGCTATAATACAAATCTGATCCATTCAATAGACCAAATAGGCCTCCCACCTGATCATCTGCAGTTACATTTCCTAAGGCATAGACGTTTTCAACCAATCCGTAATCATTGTAAGCTCCGATTCCACCGACTCTAGCATCTCCAATTACATTTCCAGCCGTATATGAGTTTCGAATATACCCTCCCCAAATAGACCCCACTAATCCTCCTACCTTATAGCCCCAATAAGTAGCTCCAGCCCCATTTGTAGCCGTTACATCTCCTAGAGTATAGCTATCTTCAATATCTCCATAAGAAGTCCCCACCAATCCACCGACATCTGATCCGTTCCCAGTGATGTCTCCGTTAGTATAGCTTCGATAAATAGAAGAGTAGGTGATACCCACCAATCCACCTACGTAGGTTATGCTTCGAGCTGTATTGCTTTGGTTTATTGAAATTTTAACCGTGGAGTAGGAATCAAAGATATCATTATTTGCCTCTCCCACAAGCCCACCAAAATTATACCGATTATCATTCGCTACTATAGTTATATCAGCACCAGCCAAGCCTCTAGTCGACGAATAGCAATTTCTAATAATGCCATTACTCTGGCCAGCTAAAGCACCAATGGAACTTCCTCTGTCGATCTGTATAAAGACATTGGTCAGGCCCAAGTTTTTAACCTCCGAGAAAAACCCAACCACAGCAAAAAGACCCACATTGTCTATCAACGATGTATTGAGAGATAGATTATCAACTTTATGACCATTTCCGTCTAAAGTTCCAATAAACGGAAGAGGCACTGATCCAAGCGGAGTCCAAGTATAACTTGTTAAATCCAGATCATTGGCCAATTTAAACGAGCGATTTAATACTTTAGCATTCACAATTTTTTCAAACTGAGCAATGCTCGAAATCATATAAGGGTTGCTCGCACTGCCATCTCCTCCTGAAAAAACTGGTGCTGCTGCAGAACTATCTTCAAACCAAGCCACCGGAGATCCTGCAGAAAAGCCCCAATTATCATCTTTTCCGTCAGATTGATCATTGGTAAAATCCCAACTCACAGCTTGATAGAAAGTAACATCAGATAAATTTGCAGTGGTTGCCGAAGACATTTCGGCAACATCACCGGTGGCTCCGACATCAAACAATGAACCGTTCAAAGTAATATTCCAAAAATTATTGGTAGCAACCACGCTAATCGAGGTCGAAAAACTCCCCGCAAAACCTCCTACGTTGGTATCTCCTGCAACCACGCCTTGTGAAAAATTAGAGATTAAATTGGCGTATAAGGACTCACCTATAAATCCACCGATTTTATCAGACCCAGGAGAAATCCCTGTCACATTTCCTTTGCTTAAGGAATAATAAACAGAACTATTGCCTGAGGTATAGCCGATAAATCCACCCACAGAAGTTCCTCCTGTGACGTCTCCACTCGCATAAGAATTAATAACTGACCCTTTTGCAATCAAAGCCCCGACAAATCCGCCCACTCTCTGACTTGTAGAAATTCCAGTAATATTCCCTTTACTTACCGAACTAATGATATTCTTACCGCCAAACTGACCAATGAAGCCACCGGCATATCCCCCTTGAGTATAAACATTAGACTCAGAGGTAGAATTAAGAATAACAGCAATTCCAGTGGAAGACCCAATGAAGCCGCCGATAGTTCCCGCTGTGTTAGTCACCTTTCCTTTGGAGGAGCAGCGATCTACAAGACCCAAACCATACCCTATAAGCCCCCCAACATTACTTCCTATAGCTTCAACATTTAAATCTACATTTGAGTTTGACACTCTAGAAGTCTTATCAACATATCCCAGCAATCCCCCTGAATTAACAGATACTGCTCCTGTATTTTCTATATCTGCATTTGAGGTTCCTCGTCCCACTAAATGAACATTATCTACTGCAGAATTAATCACATAGCCGGCTAATCCTCCGAGGTAATTTCCATCACTAACCACTTTAATTCGCTCTATGGTTAAATTACTCACTTCAGCGCCAGACAATGAAGCAAATAAACCCACATTTCCT
>JAGRAA010000003.1 GCA_020435185.1 Bdellovibrionales bacterium
AGGGCCAATGAGATGAACTCTACAATTTTCAAATCGGCCATTTACGTAGGGTGTCTTCAAACTATATTGTTGGCCAATCAAGTGACTTATTTTTTTTACAAAGTTTTGAAAACTCAGATGTCCTAAAAATGAATCAGAATGTTTTAATAGAGAGCCATTTTTTTCAAACCATATGTCTTTTTCATGAAGTATTAAAATTTCAGTAATTTCAGTATCTAAGAGGAGATGTTCAATGGGCCCTAGACCAATAAACTCGGCCTTTATTCGACTAATTTCTAGAGCATTAAGGCTGAAATTACTCAATTGAATAAGATTTTCGATCCAATCTCCTTCAGCAAGAAGTGTCTTGGCATCGTTGTTATGATACTTCGTTGGGTCCATCTGAGAAATTTCATTTTCTATGAGATGATATATTTTTTGTACTTCATTTTTCATGGTGTTGTTTTTAACAATTCTGGTTTTACGAAAACCACCAGTTCTGATTTTCTGTTGCGATAATTTTTACTAGAAAATAGTTTGTTGAAAATAGGAATTTTCGATAGGTAAGGAAGTGTATCTTGATTTTCTCCTTTGTGATTTTGAATCAGTCCTGAGAGCATAATCAGTTGATTGGATTTTACATTGAAATTAGAAATTAACTTATTAGACTTAAATGCCGGGATGCCTTGCTCTGTTTGAATAGAGGTATCAATATCAGAAATTTCTGTTTGGATTTCTAAATCAATATCCCCTTCTTGGTTTGCTAGAGGTTTTATTTTTAGATAGAGTCCGTACCTTTTCCAAGAGACTCCTTGGGATTTAAATCCATATGTTTTTACCGGGTACTCTCCTCCGGCTAAAAACTCAGAGGTTTCTCCACTTTTGCTTATTAAAATAGGAGTGGCGAGAATTTGACCATCTCCCTGGTTTTCATGGGCTTTCAACTCGGCAATGAGTTGATTTGATGACGTCATATTATTTAAAAAATCTGCAGATATTTGATGGCTCCATTTTATTCCAATGCTACTTGAAAAGTCTTGAGAGACTTCAGCGATAGTTATGGTTACCTTAATGAGGGGTTCCCATAGAAAGGTGGAGTTTAATTTTAACGGAATGATTCCGCAGCTATTTAGTATTTTTGTGGCTTCAGAAGAAATTTTATCTAGATGAACAACAAGAATATTTTGCGCATAGGATACCCTGTAGTGTGTAACACGAGAATTTTCTAATTGGTCATTGAGATAATTTAAAAGTTCGAGTTGTACGGCTTGGTGAATTGAGGCGTTAAAGATATAATTTACCTCAGGAGTCCAAAGATTTTGTATACCTTTAAAATCGGAAAGTCTGTAAAGTGTTCCAGTTATTTTGATGTTGTCACCTTGTAGAATTACAGCTAAGCCTAATTTTTGTTTTAATAATTTCTGGACAGAAAAATAAAAATCGTAGTTAGTTTTAGAAAGGATGTAGACAGGTATTGGCTGAGAATTAATGGATATATGAGTGTGGCCTATTTTCTTTGCAACAATTTTTATTTTTTCCCCCTGATCTATAACCGCTAAAAGGTGAGAGGTGCTAACACCTATGGGTTGATCATTGGGTGTTTTGATTTCTTTCTCCAATCCTGGATATAGAATCAATGCAGGCTCTGTTAATCCCAAAAGAGGTTTTAAATAAATTAAGAAAAATATACAGAGTAAAATCAATGGTTTCATAATGGTCTATGAGGCTTGCAAATTAAATTCCGAATGGAGCAAGGTCTATAAAGTTACTTGCGTAAAAAAAGTCGTAAAACGGATCAATTTTTATTTGATTCCGGAATTTCTGAAAACTCAAATTGCACTAAAAATTGATTTTTTTTACTGGATATCTCCAGGTGACTATTATGAGTTTGCAGAAGAGCTTGAGAGATGCTCAGGCCCAAACCAAATCCTTTTGTATGATTCATAAAGTCTTCATCTAAAGAAAATGGTTTAAGAATTTTCTCAATTTTCTTGGTATCTAAATGGGGGCCCGTGTTAGTTATTTTAAATACCGTAGACGTATCTTGCTGCAAGGCTGAGATATTCACTTCGGAGCTTTTATCGCCAAATTTTATAGCGTTATCAATCAGACGTTTTAAAATACTTTTGACAATGTCGCTGTCTACCTTGAGAAAAGCGCGGTCATAGTTAATGTTGATTTTTATATTTTTGGCTTTGGCTTGGTCTAAAAAATCAGTTTCTATACCCGATAATATTTTGTCGAGAGAAGTTTTTCTTAAGTTGATTTTCTTATGTCCAGTTTCAGCGGAAACAAGTTCTAGCACGTCTTCGATGAGTGCATTTAGTTTGTGAACACTATTATTGATTTTATCTAAATAGTTTTTTTGCTCTGAATCTAACTTGGTTTCCATGAGTATTTGGAGATAGCTTGATAATACAGTCAGTGGAGTTTTTAGTTCGTGATTAATTAAATACATAAATTCACTTTTAGCGGTATCTAGCACTCGTAGTTCATCGAGAGCTTTTTTTAGTTCTTTATTTTTGTTCTTGAGTTCGTGACTCAATTCGTATTTTTCTATGGCTTGCTGTACCGTAAGCAGTAAATCTGTAGGCTCCCACGGTTTGGTAAGATATCTATAAATTTCACTTTGATTAACGGCCTCTATAACAGACTCAATATCAGTATATCCAGTGAGCAAGATGCGAACGGCCTCGGGATGAAGTTCAATAGACTTTTGTAGTAGCTCTGTGCCTTGCATTTTGGGCATGCGCTGGTCGCTAATGATAACCACCGGCTTGTGTTTTTTTAAAATTTCTAAGGCGTCTGAACCTGAGGTGGCCGTTAACACTTTGTACTTTCGTCTAAATAATCGTTCCAAAGCCTCAACGTTGTCCACTTCATCGTCCACGCATAAAATAGTCTGTTTCATATATAGAAAAATAGTGTAAAATATTATTAGTGCACGTTTAGTTTCTTTTCGGGCAAAAAAAAATTCTTAACAGGGAAGTTGGAGTTTTCTAGATGATCGTCTAGTCAATTTGTAAATCCTTAAGTCTTTTTAATAAGTTGTCGAGAAGTATTTGAACGAGAAATTAAAGAATATCTGGATGATGTTCGGGGGATTAAATGAAGCGTATCTTGACACTCATAAGTATTTTCTTAATGTGGCCATTCGTTGCGCAAGCAACGATTTTTCCACAACCCACTCCTGGTTCTGGTCAGTGGGGAGGCACTCAATCTTGTCAATACGATTACTATACAGCTGATGAGATTGTGGAAGCTGATTCAGAGGTTCAAAGTGCAAAAGCCGATTTAAAATCAGCTAAAAAGAAAGTAAAAGAACAAGAGAGAACCATTAAAGATATTGAACGAAACCTCAAAGACTTAGAAAAAGATATATCTTCTGTTTTGACCAAGGGAGCGACACAGCAAGTTTTAGATCACCTCTCACACGGTGGAGGAACATTAGGCTACAAGACTTGTGCTGAATCTCATCCAGGTTCTCAGAATTGTCAGATGTCTGATGCGGGAGTTATGCCTGGAACAACAACGACTCTTCCTCAAGGAAACTCTGCCGCTCTTAATGAAGCTCTTGCTTTGTTAGGAATGGGTGGCGCTTCTCAAAGTGGCCCAAAGACTTTTGCTGGTGGTAGCGGAAGCACACTGGGGGGATCTTTTGATGTGCGTGCAGGAGTGTGTCGGCAATTTTCTGCAGATGTAGTGAACGCAATCAAATCTAGAAATGCAAATGCTTTTGGCAATAACAATCGTTGTATTAATCTTTTTTCACCTTTTAATAATGGCGATTTATCTTCGAACGGCACTCATATCTGTGAGTATGCGGCCTTACAAAAAAGTTCAAATAAAGTTTCTCGTCGCCAAATTCGTGCTTGTAAAAAGGCTGTAGAAAAATACGCCGATGAGAAGGCTGATTTAGATGAGTATGAAAACGAGTTGGCCGAGTTAGAGTCGGCCATTGGTGAGGCAGAAGATTTATTAGATGATAAACGAGATGAAGTGGCTGAGGATCTTGAAGACAGTGATCGATGGATAGAGGCCGACTGTAAAGAATGTCGTGAAGCCATGTATAAAGCGCGGCCAACAACTTGGGACAAGGTTAGCCGGGTACTTGGATTTGGACTAGGCGTAGGGGGTGCAATATGGGCACAAGATCGCACGAACAAACTCAATGCCAGAGCAGGGTGGCCATCTAGTTCTTATGGGGCAATTTCTGCAGCTTATCCATTGATGGCCTATGGTATGTATGGTGGAGCCATGGGGGGTATTGCTGGTGGCGGTTATGGTTGTGCCGGAACAGCAGGTCAGACCGGATTTGGACCTTATGGTACACAAGGTTTAGCAGGTACCATGTGGGGATATCCGAATAGTTTTTATGGTCCACAATGGGGTGGAGGACTTTATAATCAAATGGGTCCTTGGGGTGCTGCAGGGCCTTGGTCGAGTATGTCACCTTATGGCTATCCCATAGGGGCTATGGGTGCTGTAGGAGCTATGGGTGTGATGGGCCAATACAATAATCCTTATTTTCCTGGGGGAATAAATGGTCCGATGGGTGGAATGGCTTCGTTAGGCGCCTTTGGTGGAATAAATCCGATGGCGAATTTGGGGGCGATCGGGGCAGTAGGAGCTATTGGTGGATACGGAGCGATAGGTGGAATGAACCCAATGGCTAATTTAGGAGCTATTGGTGGATACGGAGCGATCGGTGGAATGAACCCAATGGCGAATTTGGGAGCAATCGGGGCTTTGTCCGGTTACCCTATTGGAGCTTTGGGAGCAATGGGAACTCCTGGCGTGTATAATAACTTAGGTATAGGTGCTGTGGGAGCCATTGGGGCGATCGGTGGCAACTCTCAATACTCTCAACAGTTAATGATGATGCAACAACAACAGCAAGAACAATACTTTGCCGCAGTACAAAGACAGCAGCAAAGTCAACAAGCTGCTGCGAGAACCATTAATGATCTCTATGGTCAAATTATGCAGCTGCAGAACCAAATACAATCCACTTACCAAGGGCTGTATTCTGGAGGAGGAACCTCCATAGTTGCACCGATTAGTTCAGGGGTAACAACCGGAACCTCAAGCGGTCCTCGATAAGAGGGTTTCAAAATCCTACTGATACATTAGGCTCCACAGAAGTGGAGCCTTTGTTATTTTGTTGATAGTAAATTAAAGCTCCCACTCCAATTAAACCCCACCAAAGATATGGAGAGATTTTTTCTTTCATTGAAGGTGGTTTTGGCTGAGTAAGAATGGCCTTTGGCGGCATTACAACAGGATAAGATTCATTTTTTTCTGATATGAAAAAAAGACCTTCAGAGAAAACAGCGGGAATGAGATCGTGAAGACCTTCTATATTGTTCTCGATAGGTAAAAGAGTGAGGATTTGATCCAGCTTTGAGGGATGAGTTATAAATTCTTGAGGGAAAAACTTATTGCTGTAGATGCAAACTCTGATTTCTGAACTATACAGAGTAATACTCGAGTGGGTAATCTCTTTGCCATTGATAAACACAGAAGAATACTTGAGGCTTTGAGGAATTTGCCAGGATAGTTTGATAGAAGAGGCTTTGGTCTCAAAATAGGCTTTTTGTAGAGGGGAGTTCCTCAAAAGGGGTTCTAACTGCCGGTTTAGATCAAAGTTAATGGCTTTTAACATATAGGATTTTTTAAGGTGAGGTTGCAGAATCGCTAAGTCGATCAAGGATTGAAAAATTATTTTCTGTTCAGCGATTCCCCAGTTTTGTTTTAAAGAAACTTCGTCTATTTTTGATAAAAAGAAAATGGCCTCTTGATTATTTTTTTGTAATAAAGCGTTTTTAGCTTGCAGGTATATTTTCACGAGTTCACTGTTCTTGTTGTTTGTTCTATTTTTTATGAGATAGGCCTTTAAAGAGACTCCATCTAATTTTTCTTGCATAAGATATTCGAAGGCATCTTCATTTATTGTGTTGTCAGGAAAATAAATTTTTGCCCTGCCATGAGAGCAAAAAAAAATGATAAACACGATAGCTAATTTATTCATGAGGGCCTCCATCGTAGTAGTAAATTTTTCTCTTAAGTTTGGCTTTTATAAGTTTTTCGGAGTCGTTAAATTTTGGATTTTTTATGACTATATGGAATGGTCCAGAATAGTTGTTGATAACATCAGCTACAGGGGGAGTGACTAAAACTGCAAACTGATCAGGATCAAGAGGAGCTCGAATAACTTTTACGGAACGCGCGACAGGTTTAGAGGTAGGTTGAGTTGAACCGTTTTTAGAAACATAGAGGTCTACAATGCCAAAGTCTTCTATTAAAGACTTTGCTGCCGACTTGTTTGAAATCTCTATAGGGTTGAGAACAAACCCTCTGGGAATGATAGTATCGATTCTTTTAAGGGGTTTAAGAGGGTCTTTCTCTGAATCTGTTGAAAAGTAATATTTTGAAATCACCATTAAAGTGGCACAGAGAATAGCTAATAAAGTTATACCATATTCATTTTTTAAAGAT
>JAGRAA010000105.1 GCA_020435185.1 Bdellovibrionales bacterium
AGTATCTTGCAAGCTCTCACTCACTTTTCTGCTAAAAGAACGTCCTCCGTAAGAATTTTTACCGCTCAAATGGTTCGTTCGAATAAAGAGAAGGGTAAAAACCCTGATAATAATTTAGAGCTCATGAGACCCCTTATATTTTTAAATAAAAGTAGAGTGAGCGTTTTTTCCTTTGAAGCTGAGGTGGCCACGGCTTACTTTAATTATATTAAAACCAGTCAAGACCTTTCTATTCTAAAGCCTATTCAAAGCTCTGATTCTTTTTATACGACTCTGTTTGCACTTTTAACCTGGAAGCCATCGATTCCTTTGCCTAAAGCATTTGGCAGTAAATACAAATCTTTAGAAGAAACTCTTCAGCTCGATAAGCAACTGTCTGAATCAGAGAAAAAGGATCTTTCTAATCAACTCTACAAAGCCATAGAAGCCTTAAATGTTGCCTTAGAGCATATCCTTACTTCAGGAATCAAAGAAGGGGAAGAGTTCCCTCAGTTAAAGTTTGCTCTGGCTCTTAAAGAACTCTATGAAGAAATCACGTTTTTATATGATATTCAAGGCACTCAAATCACAACACTTCACCCTGTGGCGAAAAGAACAGTAAGGCGATTGCAAGAAGTGATGGCACTTAAACACTTTTCTAGTCCGTTACTCATTGGAGTGATTTCTTCAGTCTACCAATTGCAGAACCATCCTCTAGCGTCTATGGACACTGAACTACAGAGTTTTTATAAAGGAGCCATTTCAACACTTAAAGTTTTGTATAAAGAAAGACGTTTTAATGGTGACGAAATAGAGGTTATACGTGATTTGATTTCTCAGGACCTTCTGCCTGATATCTTTGATAGGCCACTGCAATAAGACTTTATTCATCTTATTTTTAAAATTAAAGCCCAGTAACTAAAATTGGTTTTTAGCCGATTATAGAATAACCTTTAAATAAGGAATTCTAAAATGATCACTAAATCTAAAATTATTTTGTCCATCACTTTTATTTTTTTGACCTCAACAACTCATGCCCTTGAGTGCAATGAAGAATTTGAAGAGATCTACCTTGCTCAGAAGAGTTGTTTCCTGAATAACGAACAGGATTCCTGCGATCAACTAAGTGAATTATATGGACTTGGCGCGATCGCCACAGGGGCTGGTACTGGAGCTGTCTTCGCGAAACTCTCCAATGAATTTAAACTTAAGAAAAGTACGGATTTCCCTGAGCATAGAACAGCTAACCGAAGACTCCTCCCCATCCTTAGAGATTTAAAAAAAGCTGGGGAACTCTATTCAAAATTTGAAACGAAGGCTATAGAAACGATAACAGATGGCAAAGCTCACACAATGGAGGACTTTAGGCAGTATACATATAGAATGAATGCCCGTGAGCGAGATGATATATATGCTCGTTTAAGAAAAAGCATTACCAACCAAATAGTCTCTGAATCCAGATCAAACACTAATTTAAGAACTGCACTGAACGAAATGCACAACAGCAATAGGCCGAGTCAATTGGGTGAAAGTATAAAAAATATATTTAGAAAGCAATTTCCAACAGATTATAGATACGTGGAAGAACTTTTGAAAAAACACTCTGGAGAAATCCCCGAAGCTGTGATCAAAAAATTAAACCCCAACCAACAAAATATGGTACGTACCTTAGAGGCGTACGATGAATTGAAGATGAATAAAAAGACTTTTCTTCTAGACGACGCCATTAAAGGCCGTCAACAATTAGCGCATACAGAAAAAACAAAAGTGCCTTTGCGTTCGATGAAGAAGAGTGCCTTAAAAGGAGGGGCTTTAGCAGCAGTTGCCATGGCTTTGGGAGACGCAGTGAGCTGGGCAGGAAACTCTTTGCATAAAGGCTATGTGGAAAGCTGTAAAGATGATTTAGGGCTCAACGGGAAAGACTTAAAAATATTAAACCAAAAGGGTTTGTCCTATGTTTTATCACCTCCCCGGGCAAGTACAAATTCGGTTCTGGACCCAAGTAAAAAGTGCTCTAAGGTTCATCTTAATGATGCTGCCCAAGTTATAGCGGAGAGTAAGTTCACCCATGGTGGGAAAATTTCGGCAGGTATTTGTAATATAATGCAAAATGAGGTGAAGCAGTTCGACGACGTCTTTAAGGAACTTCTGTCGTTGCGAAATGTCAGCTGTGAAGGCTTTAAGGCAGCGAACCTCGAAGTGAAAGGGGATGGATTTAAAAAAACTATGATCTATCAACTCGCCAATGGAGCAGAGGCTAGAATCCCATTTGATGGACAAGAGGGGTGGCCCGATTATACTCAAGCAGAAGTCTTTAGTAAGGGAGTCCCTTCTTCTTCCATGACAAACTCTTTTAGAGATCGACATCAAAGATACACTCCTGCCGACCTTGGAAGAGACAATCCAAACCCCAGATGGGATTTAAAAGAATTAACAGGTTGTCTAGACGTGAAAGAGACCTCTGAAAATTGCAAACTGCAAAGAGCAGCTCTAGCAACAAGGGTATACTATAGCCAGTTTAAAGCAAACTGCTCACAAGAAGTCCTCGAAAAAAGAGGAGAAGAAAAAAGTAGAAAGCAAGGAGATAGTTAAAACTATCTCCAAATCTTCACGTTAGTTTTTGAAAAACTAACGAAGCGTTAGTTCCACCAAAACCAAAGCTATTGCTCAACGCTATATTGATATTT
>JAGRAA010000106.1 GCA_020435185.1 Bdellovibrionales bacterium
TTCTAATGACCTATTAATTTTCTAGATAGTTTTTACAAACTCTCCCCTTTTACTGACACTCTTAAAGTTATTGCATTAAGAGTAATTATGTCTCAGGGGGGGGGATTTTGGGGGATCAACTTTTAAAACTCATTAAGTTATGTTACGCAGTGGCCTTTGGGATAGTTTTCATTTTAATGACTAACCCTTCGCAGGCGGCTCTTTCTACTGAAATTAAAACCGATATACAACTTTTGCAAAGCCAATTTGGCAATAGCTTCCGATGGCCTATTTTGATTTTTGATCAAGATGAAATTGAATGGCTGTTTTTAAAAAATAAAGCCTTTGGTGAGGCAAAAGAGAGCTTAAGAAGAAAATTGTTGCAAGATTATGTCTTCGACAAAATCGGTGTTTCAATTTCTGATTCTGAAGCCGCTACAGTGGAAGATTATTTGCACGAGCTTAAAGCCTCTGCTGTAGCACTCCCCTTCAAAAAATCTATTCTGTCTAATAAACTAGAGGATGTTAAATTCTGTGGAGTTTTTCCAGCTTCGATGAATACCAATGAACGCTTAGAGGTGGAGAGGGTTTTAGGATTAGGAACGGATATATATCCTCATGAAAAAAACTACGAACATTTAAAGCATAAGCTCCCTCTTTTGTGGTTACAAAGGATCAGTCTTTACCATGAACTCTCTCACTGCTTAGATCAAAAGTTTCTTCCCGAGGCTTATCTCTCTAATAGTTCTCATGATGTTCACCAAGCTGAGTCCTTTGCCGAAGTGATGGCTTTATTGCTTTTGCAAAAAAGATTTGGCTCTCAAAATCTATTGCCTGTAATAGAAGAAAGAGCTCAAATGAGATTGATTTATGCCACTCACTTTGGCCCCTATTCTCAAGCCCATATTGGAAACGGATTCGGAAGCCCTCACTATGCAGACGGAGGAGCGATTTATCATTTATTCCCGATTTTAAGAGGGCTAGAAGCATATTTAAGTGATGATCATCAACACGTCTCGAATAAAGAAGTCACGGACCTTGTTTTGGTGGCAGAAAGCATTGTTGAAGAATACAAAATCCCTTATAGAGCGTTTCGGGCCATGGTTCTCTTCTACAAGTCTCCCGAAAAGACCGTAAAAGAATACGAACGTTTAGCTCAACAATCTCCAGATTTTTTTAAAGAGGCCTATGAATACTTGTTAGAGTTTCAAGACCTATTTAGAGAAGCTCAAGAGAATGGCTTTTTTAAAGAGAAAGATAATTTAATTTCATTAGCTTTTAGTGAGGATCAAGAGAGTAAAAAAATTGTACTAGAAGATCTGTGTTCTTTTTTAAGAGCGGGCGATAAAGAAGCCTTTATCGATCAAATATTGGTTTATAGACAAGAGCTTAAAATGGATTCTCAGACAGAGTTACGTTCAAAAGAACGGCAAAAACTTCTTGATGATATATTCAATCACGTTCAAACCTATTGTGAGCGACCATTTTTGTGACAAATATGTCACGGCCTCTGTTGTTTCTAGGCTCAAGTATTATTTTTTACACACCTGATAATGACCTGTCGCAACGGGTCACTATCATGCATTTTATTCAACACCGAGTTACCGCTTAAGTTTAAATTGTGGTAGTTCTTTACCTTTAACGTTTTATACTTAAAGGAATCCATATGCAGTTTGAGCCAAAACCCTCTTATAACCTTGAAGAACTTCTTATTTGCGCTAAAGGAGAATTATTCCCTTCAGGGCTTCCTCGATTACCTTTTCCTCCCATGTTAATGTTTGATCGATTTACCTTAGTTTCGAAAGAAGGGGGAGCTTACGGAAAAGGAATAATGAAAGCAGAATTAGATATAAAACCGGATCTTTGGTTTTTTGATTGCCACTTCTATAATGATCCCGTTATGCCGGGATGTTTAGGCGTAGATGCCTTATGGCAAATGCTTGGCTTTTACATAGGATGGATGGGAAACAGTGGTAAAGGGAGAGCTCTTGGTGCTGGAGAGATTAAGTTTACCGATCAAGTTTTAAAAGATGCTGGAACCATTGAGTATCAATTAGATATAAAAAGAATTATGAGTCGTAAATTAGCCTTTGGATTGGCGGACGGAACACTTACATGCAAAGACGAAGTGATTTACACCTGTAAGGATTTACGAGTGGGATTGTTCAACGATTAAAGATAAAAGAGCTGGAGGCTTATATGCGAAGAGTGGTAGTAACCGGATTAGGTATCGTAAGCAGCATTGGAAATAACAAAGCTGAAGTTTTAAATTCACTTAAAGAAGTGAAGTCAGGTATTCGAACGAGCGAAGAGTATAAAGAAATGGGGCTGACTTCCCAAGTTCACGGCAATATTTTATTGGATCCTTCTGAATACATTGATAAAAAAATTATGAGATTTATGGGGGAAGGTTCTGCTTATTCTTATTTAGCCATGAAAGAAGCCATTGAGGATTCAGGATTAACAGAAGACATGGTTTCTCATGAGAATACTGGTCTTGTTGCTGGTTCCGGCGGTCCGTCCACAAAAAATATCGTAGAAAGCGCGGATACGTTAAGAAGCCGAGGAGTACGAAGAATTGGGCCTTTTCAAGTGACTCGTGCCATGTCGAGCACTATTTCTGCCACTTTGGCGACGCCCTTTAAAATCAAAGGTCATAATTACTCTATGACTTCAGCCTGTGCAACTAGCGCTCATTGCATAGGTCATGGCGCCGAACTCATTCAGTTTGGTAAGCAAGATATTGTCTTCGCCGGAGGCGGAGAAGAAGTTCATTGGTCTATGACGTCTTTGTTTGATGCCATGAAGGCCTTGTCCACAAAGTATAATGATACTCCAGACNNCCAGACAAAGCCTCTAGAGCATTTGATAGAGATCGGGATGGTTTTGTCATTTCTGGAGGCGGCGGCATGCTTGTTCTAGAAGAGTATGAACATGCTAAAGCTCGTGGAGCAAAAATTTACGCTGAACTTGTGGGATATGGAGCTACCTCTGATGGTTATGATATGGTTCAGCCTTCAGGAGAAGGTGCTATGCGCTGTATGAAGCAAGCTCTAAAAAATGTAAAAGATCCTGTGGATTACGTAAATGCACACGGGACTAGTACTCCTGTTGGCGATGTGGCCGAGTTGAAAAGCTTAAGCAAAATCTTTACCGACTACAAACCATGGGTTACTTCTACTAAGTCACTCACAGGGCATGCTTTAGGAGCCGCTGGAGTGAACGAGGCTATTTACACTCTTTTAATGATGGATAATAATTTTATTTCAGCTTCTGCAAATATTGAAAATCTAGATGAGGCATGTGCTGGAGTAAATATTGCCACTGAGACAAAAACCAACTCAAATATCAATATAGCGTTGAGCAATAGCTTTGGTTTTGGTGGAACTAACGCTTCGTTAGTTTTTCAAAAACTAACGTGAAGATTTGGAGATAGTTTTAACTATCTCCTTGCTTTCTACTTTTTTCTTCTCCTCTTTTTTCGAGGACTTCT
>JAGRAA010000107.1 GCA_020435185.1 Bdellovibrionales bacterium
CAGGAATTTATAATATAGGATTAATAACCTTACCTAAATAATGATGAAGAAGACACAGAAAGATAAATTTCAAATTTTTGTAAGTGTTTCGGTCACACTTCATATTCTTGTATTTTTAATCTCTCGCTTCGATATTTTCTCGTCTAGTCATCCACCCATGGAATTTAAAAACGCCATCAGAGTGGACATTATAGGACTCCCTGACAAAATCGAACCTCCCGCTCCCACACCGGTAGCGCAACAAGAGCCAGAAAAAGTAGCCTTACCCGAAAAGAAAATAAAAAAAGATCTTACTAAGCTTAAGAATTTAGAAAAACAGCAACAAGATGCCATGACTAAGTTAAAACAAAAATTAGCTATGGATCGACTGCATAAAAAAATAGAAGACGAAAAAGCGAAAGCACAAGAAGAAGCCAAACAAAAAAAAGAAGAAGAAAAAAAATATGTTGGCAATGTTTTAACCGAAGGCAGCTCTCTAGAAGGACTTAATCAAATTGCTTTAACGGACTACTATCAAAAGGTAAAAGAACATGTTCAACAGTACTGGGCCTTACCTCAGTGGCTTTCAGAATTAAATTTAAAAGCTCAAGCGAAGGTTTTGGTCGATGAACGTGGCTATGTCATTAGTCGCGGAATGTTTGCTTCTAGTGGCAATAAAACCTTTGATGACTTTGTCATCAATACTATAGACAAGGCTAGTCCGTTGCCTCCCCCGCCCAATCGACTCAGTGGAGCTTTAAAATCAGGCGGATTTATATTAAGATTTCCAGATTAAAGGAGTTTTAAATGAAAAAATGGTTCAGCTATGGATGGATAACAGCCGCTTTGATTTTTTCTGCACAAGTGGTTTTCGCTCAAGTTTATATTGATGTCGGTAAGGCTAAGGTTAAAAAGAGTACCTTGGCAATCCCTCCCCTTGTCTACTTTGGAAGCGACTCTTCGAATCTGAATAATATTCGTATTGGACAAACTCTTTACAGAGTCATCAAAGACGATATGGATGTTTCTAATTTTTTCGTTCTTCAAAGCCCAAATGCCTTTTTAGATAAAAGCAACGGGCTAAGACCTGCTCCTGGCGACCCAGGAGGCTTTCAGTTTTCTAATTGGTCTTCGATAGGAACTGAGTTTTTAATCAAAGGTGGATACAAAGTCATTGGTCGAAAAGTCACTCTCGAAGTCTACGCCTATGCCGTTGGACAAGTTAAACTTGTTCTCGGCAAACAATACGAAGGCACAACAGACACAGTTCGACAGATGGCTCATAAGTTTTCTGATGACCTCATTCTCGCTCTTACTGGTAAACGTGGCATGTTTAATACTAAATTCGTAGTGACCGCTAATCGAGATGGAAAATTCAAAGAAATCTACATCATGGATTGGGATGGAGAAGACGTAAAACGAGTGACTAAGTTTAAAGGCTTAAGTATTTCTCCAGCCTGGTCACCAGATGCAAAAAAAGTAGCCTTTACCAATTGGGCTTATCACAAAAAAGCAAAGACCAGAAACGCTGATTTATTTTTATATGAACTCTCTAGCGGAAAGATATGGCTTATTTCTCATAAGAAGGGCATAAACTCCGGCGCAGCCTTTCACCCTAATAACAAAGATCTATACTTTACTATTTCTAAAACAGGAACGCCAGACATCTACCGAATGAATATGTCCTCTGAAACCACCTATGCCATTACAAAAGGCCCCGGCAAAGCAATGAATGTGGAGCCCGATATTTCTCCTGATGGTAAGCTTATGGCTTTTAGCTCTGACCGCAGTGGCAGTCCTATGGTCTATGTCTCTACCATTTACGGTGCGAACATCAGACGCCTGACCTTTGGCGGGCGATATAATGCTTCACCCAGCTGGTCTCCCGATGGCAAAAAGCTCGCCTTTGCGGGATTTGCGAAAGATCACTTCGATATTTTTATAATAGATGTGGAATCAAAACAAATGAAGAGACTCACTCAAGTCCGCAAGAAGAATGGCAAATGGGCAGACAATGAGTCCCCGACCTTCTCTCCGGATGGTCGTTTTATTGCGTTTACCTCAAATCGTTCAGGAACCAATCAAATCTATATTGTTAGCGTAGATGGACTCAACGAAAGACGCATTACCAACGATTCGTATCATTATGAAAAACCTAAGTGGTCCCCTTACTTTGATTGAGTTTTCAAATTTCTGCTATTGACCTGGGTTGTGCTCATTTAAAATAATAAAGATGGGCACAACTGTACAAAGGACTTTCTCTATGAAATTAATAGCTGTTGTTTGGATACTCTCTCTACTTTGCATTTTCCCTACGGCCAATGCTCAAATGACAAAGCACCCGGATGCGCATCTCACCACACAGGAGATTCAGAATCAACCTCCGCCAACAAGACAAGCCCCTCAAGACAACGAGGATGACAATAGAAAAGCCACCGTCGAACCTAAACCTCCTGAGGTAAAATCTAGAAAGTATCAACAACTTCTCGCTAAGAAAAAAATTAAAATCATTAAAGATAAAACTCCTCGAAGAATGTTTGCCATACTTAATGTCACTTACGGAAAAAACAGCGCAAAAAAAGGAGCCATCAAAATAAGATTGTTTCATATCAAAGCGCCTAAAACGGTAGAAAATTTTGTTGGACTCGCTGAAGGGACAAAAGGCTGGCAAATTGACGGTCGAAATTATAAAAAACCTTTTTACGATAACCTTACCTTTCATAGGGTCATCCGTGGCTTTATGATTCAAGGTGGAGATCCTACCGGCACCGGAAAGGGTGGCCCAGGATATATTTTTAATGACGAGTTTCATGATCGGTTAAAACATAATCGACCCGGGATGGTTTCTATGGCTAATGCAGGCCCTAATTCAAACGGAAGTCAGTTTTTTATCACAGTTTCTCCGCAACCACACTTAGATGGAGTGCATTCCATTTTTGGTGAAGTGGTCGAAGGCATGGATGCCGTCTATGAAATCAGTAAAACTCAGACTGATCGACTCGACCGTCCGATCTATCCGGTTAAAATCGTAAATGTAAAAATAGAGAGAAAGTATTAACGAATACTCGTTTACATCATTTCTTCAGAATTAAAAATAGCGTCAGGATGTTTATCTTTATACTCTTGGTAAGAGCTCAAAGCCTTTGCTATGGACTCCATCATTGATCGTGCAATATCGGCACGCGCTTCTCGATAAAAGTATTTAAAACCTAATTTTTCTTTCATCGCCAAACCCTGTTTTATCTTACTGGCTTGAGCACTCATCACTCCAGGGATTTCAGATTCATCAGGAATGGCCTCAAACAGCTCAAGTCTTGCTTTTGCTAAAGTTTGACCCTCGCGATTGACAATATCTAGGTACTCTTCTTTGCTTAAAAAGCCACGCTCTTCAAAAAACTGCGACTCTACAAAGACACCCTTTGAAACATCCATTTTATAGGCTTCGTACTGTTGACCCTTTGCATACTCGGCTGCCGTATAAACGACTCCTCCGATAATGGCTGCCCAACCAAATCTTTTTGACCATTTAAAAACTCTATCTTCTAAAACACGATCGACTCTCATACTGGGGTCTGCAATGGGCACCTTAACTGTTTTTGTCTTTTTGCCAAAAAATCTTCTCTTAGAAGGAACTTCTCTTCGCTCTATAGACCCTGGAATATAACGCGTAGGCATTTTTTCAAACTGCTTCATGGCCGCATAAAAAAATGGAGCGGAGGCTGCAGCATTATAAAAGACTTGTTCAAAGAAATAGCTGATCTCGCCAGTTTCTTCGATATAGTTTTGCAGCTTAGACTGTAACAACGATTTAGCAAAAAAATGTTCTGCATTGTTCATAATGACGTAAAAAGCTTCTACATCATAAAGACGATCATTTAATAAAGGACCACACTCCGGAAGCTCTCCATCGGGATGATCTTCAAATTTTTTCCAACGGCACTCTCTGACTCCAAACTTTGGTCCTTCATAGGTATTTTGAAAGACAAAGGTCACAAAGTTTTGATCCTCAGGAGAATAACTCACACGAATTCCGACAAAATCATCTTGTTCTGCTTCATCAGTAGAAACCCATCCCCATCCGGGCATACGATAGGTCGATCGATCTCTCTCACTTAAGTCTGAAGGTCTGGATTCATAAGGACTTTGATATACGCTATTTTCTTGAGCCTCAGAAAGAGCCTTTAGCGTCACAGAAGGACGAGGGATTTCTGGATCATCAGAATAATTTGCTTGAGCGAACCCCATAGAGCCACTAAAAATAAGAACAAAAGATAAATATAAAGAAAATAAGCACTTCATGGTCGCCTATTTATTCATAAATCAGGCCAAGTCTCAACTACTGAAATCGAAATCATCGAGGTTTCACAGGTTCATAACCCCTACTAATCGCTTGAATGACAAAAAATGATAGTCTCTGTATAGATATCTTACTAAAATGATTAAAAAAAGACCAAAACTCAAAGTAACAGGCCTCATGCATAAGATTCTTTTTTATACATTAATTTTTTTGTTTTATAGCTCTAAGGGAGTCGGCCAAACTGTATCTGTTTATGGATTTAAAGATAAAAAATTAACCCCCCTAGAAGTAAACACAAAATTTAAAGGCTTGTGGGAAACAAACGAAGAGGGTCAAGACGAGTACTCACCCAGCTTAATTTTAAACTTAGCCACGGGCAAAGACATAGAGTTTGCCAAAGGCAAATACAGTAAGATAAAAATAAAAAAAGATTCGTTATTAATTAAACTTCAACACTATAAAGATATTATTCAAATTAAGCCCGCATTTAACGGATATGATCAATTAGCCATTAAACTCAGCTACCCTCAGCCGGTGATCGACGAAAATTGCGAAGCCTTGAACTTAAGAATGATTCTTATTTCCAAAACTCCTCCGCCTTTTTTCATCGGACTCAGCTGCAACCAAACAGGCGAGTTATTAAAATACACTTTTTCTACTGTGACTGGAGTCACAGAATCTAAAACGCCCCCTCCCCTTCAAGCCTCTGAAGACCCCCCAAAAAAATCCAGAATCATCACTTACGTTTTTGATTTCGGTAAAATAACTCCTATTGAGTTTATGGGTAAGAGTATCCCCAACCCTAAACACACGTTGGCTACTCATAGCTTTAAATATAAAAACAAGACTTATACCTATGACTTTATCTATGAAGACAAACAAATCACTCAAGCCATGAACCAAAAAGATCAGGCCGAAAAAGAACAAAAATTAAAAGAGCTAGAAGAAGAAAAAAAAGAAAAACAAACAGAAGTTCTTTTAGGCTTTGGCAATGCCAGTTATGTGATCGAGTCTAACTCAAGCAGAATCAACGACGAGCCGTTAAACTTTTTTATTCACTACACTTACAAAGACGCATTTTGGGGTATGGATTTAGGCTTTCAATTTTGGAATGGCCTCACCTCTTCGGGAGGCTACTACGACGTCAAATACAAAGAGGTAAAACCCTTTTTAGGGTTTACCGTATTCGATGGCTCCAGTTATTTTGCCAAGCTAAGAGCCTATGGTATATACGCTACCATCAGCGAAGACACTTTACCAAATGGTTTAAATTATGCTCAAGGGGGATTGAGTTTGCTTCAAGGTTTTAGCTTTGGGCAAAACCTGATAGAGGTTGATATTATTGGCACCTCAAAGCACTACAGTGCTACTGTCTACTACACCTACCGCTTTAAAGAATCGGGGTTTGATTTAGGAGGTTTGTGGTCATTGCAAAGGTTTTCTCAATTAGATACTTCAAATAATGAAACCTTATACACACAAAATTTTCTCAATGTGTTTATGAGATTTTAGTCAGTCTTGAGGCTCTCTTTGTCTCAAGATGAGAATCTCATTAATAAAAGTTTGTGAGACACCTTACTGGGTATAAACTAAAATTACGGCTAAAACTGGATGTATATATGGGGTTTTGTGCATGAAACAAAAGATTTCAATTCCGCAAATAATTGCAATAACGGGAGCCTTATCTCTCGCCTTAGTATTTAATAATTGTGCTAAATTTGAGTCCTCTACAGAGATGTCTTCTTACGGAGTAGACAAAATGGTATCAGATGGTGTCTACGAGTTGGTAGAACCCATGTCCGTGAATGACCTTATCGACAACTCTCTTCTGTGCAGTGATGTGGGCCGATCGAACTCAGACCCTTATTCAAGGTGTATGATCATCTACATTGACCCAGAAGGTGGTTTTTTAAATGCGAACGGGCTAAACCCTGAGCAGCCCATTGCCTCGGTGGAGAAAGCCATTGAAAATTTAAATATCTTTTTATCCAACAAAGAAGAGCTCAAAGACGAAAATGTTTACGTGATTTTGACCTTTCTTTCTGGGAATAAAGTGGATATCCCGATCAGTGAAATTACTTCAGACTTTGCGCTGCTTTATGACACCAGTTTGACCCCTAAAATCAAACTGGCTTACAAGTGAGAACTTGAAAAGAAAAGTTTTCAATCTGTTAATTAATCACTCTCTAAATTATGCTTAGTTTTTGGGCTGTAGTAAAATACAGCCCATGAAAACAATAAACTTATTACTATCATTATTTTTATTGGCCTCTCTGGCTGGGTGTAACAAAGGGAGTAAGTCAGACAACAATCCTACTCCCCCACAACAAGAAGAGACGCCTTATTCGTTAACAGGAGATTACCTTTTGAGCTGTGATAAAGAGAGCTCTTTAGTGATCAAAGAGGCTCAGATGGATGAACGCAGTAGAGAACGCGGCTCTATAAGAGTGACTAAGATTAATAGAAACAACGGTAAGTTCTCGGCTATGGATATTGTCGTTCAGGCAAATACCACGAATATGATTTTGTATTCTAAGCCTTTATTTGGTGGCGACGGCGAATCGGTTGAAGTTTTAAATAGCACTAATACGAAGTTCGGTTACCAATTGGCGGTGAGTTTTAATTTTACTACGGAGAGAGCGTCACGTAGACATCATCATCAGAATCATCATCAGACGAAGAAGATTCAAAAATTTGGTGGTGCTTTGTATTTATATAATTATCCGGAGCTTACTGAAAAATATGGTGAGGATTTTTATCTTGGTCGTTTAGAGGTAGAAAAAGAATTTGAATCAGAGCAAGAAAAAGCAAACTCAAGAAGAGACCGTATGCCTTTTACGACGGAGTATTTAGTTTGCCAGAAGCATGTTTTAAAGCTTCATTAATTTAAAAATTTAATGAGTGTGAATTTTACTTTATAAGTAATTATCAATTAAAAGGAATGATGGGAGCTAAAGAGCAAAAAAAGGCTTTTTGGCTCTTCTGGTTCCCCTTCCCAAGATTCCCAACCAGAATAGCCAAAAAGCCGGCCTAGCACTCAAACCATCTTCAAACCTAGTGGCAAAAATGAGTCGAAAATTCCCCCCTCTCGACTTTTTGCATGTGGTCTTTTGTGCGTTGAATGAGTTGTACTGAAATAATAAGGAGAATGGAAATTTATTAATTTTCTTTAATCTATAAGTTATTTTTATGAGTTACAGCGGTTACATAAATATATGCGGGTTTGGTAAGTTTAACATTAGGTTTTCTAATATGTTGATTAAAATACGGGAAGATCAAAAATTGATCATAAAAGGCCTTATTTTTTTGCCTAAGATTTGGTAATTTAGGGAGTTATTCCATAGAGATATGGGGGCGACATGGCTTCGACGTGGATACGGAAGCTTAAGGAGCATGCCGGGGCGCTAGAGGACCTCGTTAAAAACTAGCACCATTGTAATTGGCAACGATTACGCACAACCATTAGCTGCCTAATAAGCATCGCTATGGCGCCGACCTAGAGTTTGATAGCGGCTTTAGTAAGGTGACACTTTAGTTATCTCGATCTGCAATTGGCGTTTCTTGGGTTGCGGGTTTAAATTAACGAGAAACAGGTTATAAGCGGTATGCTTGTTTACGGCTTATAACAATTTAAGAACAAGCTAAGCATGTAGCGCCTTAATGTGGATGATTTGCGGACGCGGGTTCGATTCCCGCCGCCTCCACCTAAGTTATTGAAAACATTAAACATTTCAATGATTGAGGTGGGGGCGAAGTGAATCTTTGCTATTTAAAAACTCTTCTTATTTAACGCCCTCTACTCTTTGCTGACGCTTATAACAAATCGTTAAAACCAAATACATCAAGCTGCATTACTAAGATTTAGTAGACATCTACTAAATCTTTCGTAGAATTGTACTAAATATTTAGTAGATAATTTAAAAAGGATTTTTTATGGGCAATAAAGTAGCTAAAAGATTAACTGACTTAGAGTTGGATGTGATGAAAGTCGTTTGGGAGTTGAATGAAACTACAATCGGAGACGTTCACAGCCGACTTCAGGAAGTAAACAAAAAAAAATATGCTTATACGACCGTAGCAACAATGATGAAAATTTTAGAGAAGAAAAAGTTTCTCAAGGTAAAAAAAGTAGATAGAGCACATAAATATATGCCTAGAGTCTCAAAAGAAAACTATGAAGAATCTGCTATACGCCATTTTGTCGGAACAGTCTTGGATAGCTCACCCTCAATGTTGGTTATGAAATTGATTGATACTGAGGGAATTAACAAAGATGAGCTTGAAAAAATCCGTAAATCTTTAGAGCAAAGGCTGGGACAATGACTCCATTATTTTCACTTTATATAAGTATGAATGTTCTAATTTTGATTGGGTTAATATTCTTCTATTTGATGTTCTATCGAAATGAAAAAGCACAGATAAAAAATTCAAATGAAATTGGACTAAGGCTTGCTCGGTTCATTTTGTCAATGTCACTTTTCCTGCCCATCTTCTCCAGTTTTATACCTAAGGTAGAGAAAATACCACCAGTCAACTTAGGTGAATTTTATAGTTTTAATGAGTCGGTAGAGAAAATTCCCTTAAAAGTTACAGAACAAAAAAATGTAAAGGTAGGTCACTTAAGTGTTGCTGAGAATATTCAAAATATTGATTGGGAGTATGTAATTCGGGGTCTTTTGTGCATAGGTTTTTTATGGAGTGTATTTCGTTTATTAAGAGAAGTTCTTTATCTTAATAAGCTGATTTTAGAGTCTGTAGTTCACAAAAACCTATTTGGTGTAAGAGTTTTACTTTCA
>JAGRAA010000108.1 GCA_020435185.1 Bdellovibrionales bacterium
TAAGACGGTCCATCAGTTTTTATATTCGAGAGCATAATAAAAAAATGCCACATAGTACTTTTAAGTTTGAAACTCCTTTTGAGATTTACTTCAATAAATGGAATATAGATAAGGATAAAGAGATAGAGCAAATAAAAACAGAAGCTATGCATAATAGAGTTCGCATAAATAAAAAATTCTTAAAGTGCTATCACTGTTTATTGTGATGGTGTTCTCTGATTTTGTGAAGAAAATGCAGGTAATATTTTTTCGCTCCTACGGTTCACTTCTTAATTCCCCAATAAAGATGATTTCTGTCTCTTTTGACTACCCTTACTTACATAATTTCTAACTGTTAAATCTTCAGTTGTTATTACCCTTTTTCCAATCATTGATTTTTTGCTCCTATATTCTCTCCGAATCCTTTTCACACTTTTGTCTCTCCTCTAACCCAAACAACTCTTCAACGGCATCTAAAAAATTGAAATCTAAATTACTTACATCACCAATATAGATAGGACGAACCTCTTCATAATACCTAGCTTTGAAGGTTTTAAAGTCTAATTTATGATTTTTATGCAACCATATTATATCATCTAGATCATTTCCCAATAGTCTAACTACCTTTGATAATGCCAAATCATGTTTTTCTGGATACTTAATGGTTAACTTCTTCAAACTTAAATCAGCCTCCACTAAGCGATCTTCAAAGTTTTCTGGAAATTGTGCTACACCTGTCTGTTCATCAATACGTAAATTAATACCAGAAACCTTTTGTGCTTCTGACCAATTAGCCAACAACTCCTCTTGAGCCTTACCCCATGGATCACAATCTGAGGTCATACGCTCAGATTCATAACCTAACACCATGGCCGATCCTCCTATAATTGTCATTGTGAATTGTTGTTGTAAGAGCCTATCTAAGGCTTTAAAAAATTTTACTAACTGTTCTCGTGGTTGCAATTTAATTATCCCATTTCTTAAAACGATCTAACAAATCCTCTAAATTATCTCTTGTTAAGACCTTCCACTTCTTAGCTGGATCGTTTTTAAATCGCTCATAGGTTTTAGTATCTCTACCCTCATCTCGTTTACGCAAGTATAGAAAATCTAATTTTTTAGTTTTCCTCTTTAATAAACCTAATAGTTGATGTAGAGGTGCTCTATATTTATAACTTAAAGCTACCTCTAAATAATATCCTAACAACTGATAAAGCTCTTTTTGATCTTTGAAGTAAGAGAACAATTTATCAGAATTAAGCTTATAAGCTCTTTGTAATAGAAAATAAGGCAACACACTGGCTATACGAGCATCTTCTCGTGAAAACTCTAAGGCTTTATATAGAGCCTCTTCTAAGCTATAATAGACATGAGGCTGATCTGCCACTAAGGGTGCACCATACTCTTTTAAGTTCCCCAGTACATCTTTAGATGTATCTACCGGATCAAGACTCAACGACCACCCTAAACGCTGGACAAGCTTTTCTAGGTTAGAGAGCTTCATATCTCCACCCTTGAAAAAACTATGTAAGGCCTGACGACTCACCTCGGTGTCATTAGCCAAAGCCTCCATACCATAAGCTTTGGCTCTACTTTCTAAGTTTCTTCTGAGCATTTCTACCATGTCTCACCTCTTATATAGTATCGTCTATTTATTACGATATGTAAAGTTAACTTTACATATCGTAATACCTATTGCCTCATTTTGGGATGCAATATCTAAGAAGTAATTTAAGTTATTAATTATATTGAATTATTTAGGCTTGTTTACTAGCTGAACTATATTTTTTTATAAACTTATCAATGTGCAGCAGACATCATAGAATGTACCCGATCTTTTCCAATGGTGGAGGCAATAGGGATCGAACTCCTGACCTATACGCTGCTATCACTTCACTCCCCTTCGATGAACATCTGTTTTTACAAAACTTTACACCAAACAAGCATTTTATCCGGAGTGAGATTTGCCTTTTCCAAAAATCACTGATGCTGAGAGATCACCGGTAACATTTACTACAGTGCAACCCATATCTACAAGACGATCAACACCCATTATAAGACTGATACCTTCAATAGGAATTCCTACTTTGCCAAGGACCGTGGCTAAAATTCCAATCCCCACACCAGGTACACCTGGGGAACCTATTGCCGCACCTATAGACGTAGCTACAACAAAGGTCACTTGGCCGAAGCTTAAGTCTACATTGTAGGCTTGACTCAAAAACACAACAGCTGTTGTATGCCATATAGCTGACCCAGCCATATTTATGGTTGTACCAAGAGGAATCAAAAAGCCGGCAGTTGATGGCTCTATCCCTAATTCTTCTTCAGCAGTTTTCATTGTAATAGGCATGGATGCCGCGCTAGAGGAAGTTGAAAATGCTAAAAGCATTGGAGTTGCTATTTTTTTAAGATACTCAAATGGAGACTGTTTTTTTACAACGGAAACTATAAGAACATAAATTATAATAAGCGATATAAAACCAATAAATGCAGTTAAAACATATACACCCATACTTTGAAGTGCTTTTATTCCAGTGCTTGCCGTAACTTGAGTGATAAGTCCAAAAACAGCAAAAGGGGCAAGCTTCATAGCCCAAGAAATCACTGTCATACAAATGTTTTGAACAACCTCTAGAATATCTAAAATAATCTCCGATTGATTAGCTTTAATGGAAATGAGTGCAATTCCACCAATTATTGAGATAACAACAACTTCGAGCATCTGACCTTCCACGATTGAGGACAGTGGATTGATGGGAAGAATGTCGACTAAAAAATCTGGAGAAAAAGTGTTTTGTGAAAATCCAGAGCTATTTTTTGAAAAAGGAAGAACCTTACCTACCAGATTGAGTCCTCGGCCAGGCCCGAAAATATTGCTGAGTATGACTCCAAGTGTTGCTGCAAATACACTGGAAACAACAACATAGAGTGAGAAACGAATCCCTAAAGACTTCATTTGCGCAACATCTTTGGTTGAAGCGAGGCCACGAATAACACTGGCTAAAATTAGAGGAATAACCACCATTTGTATGAGTTTAAAAAATAATTTTGCCGGTAAGGCTAGCCAAGAAATTGTAGTCTGAATGAATCCTGTATACGGCTGTATAGTCTCACTAAACACTCCTGTAGGTGAAACTAAAAGACCCACAATTAATCCTAAGGCCATTCCCGTTAAAACTTTTGCCCAAAGTTTGTTTTCAATGAGATGAAGCATTTTATCAGACAATAGTTTAATGGAACTTGGATTTAATACAGCTAATGATTGTAAAGGTAGAATTTTATTTTTCACATCGCCTCTTATAAAATATTTTGGTGATTCAAACTTGGCGTTTCAATTTTACTTAGTATTACATGAGTTTTTAAGAATAAAAAAGCCTTTTCCAAAAAATAGAATACTATAAATCTTAGAAAAACACTGAGGTTGCGAACATCGGCTGTGGTCCTGAAGATCTTTCTTTTGGATTAGGAGACTTCGCACAAAACTAGACATTTTACTTCACACTAACATTTTAATTCTTAAACTTATTCAACAAGATTAATATTCAAATATTTTACTAATTATTGAGCTAGTCATAACATTGCAACAAATCTACATCTAACATGGACCTAAATCATCTATATGTTGCGATTTAAATATCTAGAAATACCCGATTGTGCTTATGACGATTGCCTATTAATAAATCATAAATATTCACGACTTCATTCAGAGGAGCAAAAGACCATGTTAACATTTTTATTTCAGATCTTAATGTTCCTTAGTATTCCAATTTTAATATTAACACTTTTGTTTAAAAAGAATCTCGGCTTAACTCAAGATGAAATTACATCTCTGGAAAACAATACTATATTTTTAACGAATTTAAAAAAAACTCAAGATTCAAGTGAAAAATATTTGAAGTATTTTGTTTTATTTTAAAGTTATTATTAAAGCTTTAGCAAACTTTAAACTAAATTCACTTGCTTAAAGTACGGGCCTGCAATAATCTATGTTCTAAATAACTGTCCAAAGCTAATTTAGTTTCAGAATAATATTTATTTAAAATTGGCAAGTTACTATGAACATAAGATATTTTTTCAGCAGACTCATCTTCCAAGTGTTGGCAAAAAATCGCTTTATTTGAACCAATATTACCAAAAGTATTTTTTAATGAATGTAACTTTCGTTTTAGCTTTTTAATTTTTCTCGCCTCTACTAATTTTACAATAATGCTGATCTTTGCTGGGACTGTAGTTGAAAAGTTCTTTGCCAAAAACTCTATAAGACTTCTGTCCTTGTATGAATTTAACAAGTCAGATAATTTCTTTTACATCTTCCTACCCATGAGAATTTGTTTTGAGTCGTTTTCCAGATGAATTTAGATTTGATTTACCTTTAACCGGCAATGATATTGATTGAATCGTTTTACTATTCTTTGTTGTAGGTATGGGTGACTTTGAAGGTGAAGCCTTCGAGTCTTTACTAGTTTTATCGACCTCAATCATTGCATTCCTCACTTTTTTTATCCAATTGAGCTTTTCTCTAAATGCCTCTGTAATATAATTTAAAAAATATGTCATAATATGTATCTTCCTTTTAAAATCGATAGATATCGATTCCCTGTTATATTGAACCTTTTCCACTGTTTTCAAAAAATTGCGGTCAAAAAGATCTCTGTGTTAAACACATTAACCAATTTAACCGCTAAAAGCTGTCTACAATTTTTTTGTAGATTATAACGCCGAATCGATATAGCTTATTTCTTGACAGGCTCATTGAAATCTTTGCATTCCTGTTTGGCTTTATCTTCTGAATAGTTATAGGTCTTCTGAACCATACCTTGCAGACGATCCATATGACCGTTTAAGCCCTCAATATCGGAATCGCTTAATTTTCCAAATTTTTCCTTAATCTTTCCTTTTACTTCTTTCCAGTTCGATGTTTGAGTCATCTTCATGTCTCCTTGTTTGGTTGTTTAGATAATCACTGTAGAGCAACGAAACAAATAAGTATAATATATAATTAGGATGTGATATATAGCTTTTCAGTATGTATAATTACAATCATCTTTATTATTTCTATGTCACCGTAAAATCAGGAGGGTTCACTTCCGCGGCAAAGCATCTTCGGATCAGTCAACCTTCGCTAAGCAGTCAAATCAAGGTGTTAGAAGAGGCTCTTGATATTAAACTTTTTAATAAAGTAGGCAGGAACAACAAGTTAACTCCTGAAGGATCTGTTGTTTATGGCTTTTGTAGACAAATGTTTGAGTTAGCCGAGGAAATGAAGGAATTAATCTCCAAGGACATTCCCCACGCTTCTCGACGTATTTACATCGGAGTATCGTACGAAGTTGCCAACTCTTTTGTCGTTGAAGTCGTGAGTCTTTTCTTGAAAAAATTTGGTGACCGACTACGTCCAAAGGTAATGATGGTATCAGGAGATCATGATCAGCTAGTGGAACAACTGCGTTTTCGAGAAATAGATGCTATTGTTTCTAATTTTCCAATGACAAGTTTAGACCTTAAAAATTTGGAAAAACGATCAATACCCGTTGATCTCATTTACGCAGCTCCAAAAAAACTCCCTAGGTCTATTAAACAAACAAACTTGGCCTCAGCGATTAAAGCACTTTCTAAAGATGGAGTGGCTCAATGGGTGATGCCTCCTCCAAGATTTAAGCTACGATCTGAGACTGATCAATTTTTTGAGAAAAACTTGATGAAAGGACGGCTTGTATTCGAAAGTGATACTGTGGAATCTCTTATAAGATCTATAGTTGATAATTTTGGGATTGGATTTTTACCATCAATTTATGTTCCAAATGAAATTGCAGACAAATCTCTCAACCGGTTTGGTCCCAAAAAAGGCTTTTGGCAACATCAACTTTATCTAGCTTGTCATTCCCAGAACAGAAATGATCATCTGATTAATACCCTAACCCTCTCTTTTAAAGAAGTTAATCCCACCTAACTATAAATAAATGGCTTTAACACTATGAAATCATCGCTATGACCATGTCTTTACCTAGACCCGAAGGTTTGTGAAAGAACATCCTAATACTTTTTCCAATTGGATTTAGTCTACAGTATTTCAATCATAATTTATATTGTTTAATTGACACTCAGCAGATTTGAATAATCTTAACTGCCCATAAACGCAATCTTGAATTATACGATTTCTATAGAGTTAATTTAAACTCTCATCTATAGTTGGGGACAAAATGAAAAAGAAAAATGAGACAAAACAACAAAAGACTTTTCTAGGAATGCCCATGAATTGGGATTCTAAAAAAATACTTCATACATTATGGAACAAAGACGATGAAACACTCTTCCCTCCAAAAGCCTTTGGAATTGGTTGGACTATTAACTTTCATGCAGTTGGTCGGAAAATTGGGTTAATAAACAACAAAAAGAAATCAAAATGAAACAATATTTGGTCGACAGTATTCATAAAGCTATTTCTGATAAAAAGCATATCCTATGGGATTGGAATGGTACTCTTTTAAATGACGTTGATCATGCTGTGAACGTTATGAATTCAATTTTATGTGAACATCGTTTAGCCCCAATAGATAAAAAAATGTATCGCCAAATATTTGATTTCCCAGTTATTAAATATTACCAGAAACTTGGCTTTGATTTTAACAAAGAATCCTTTGAATCCCTTTGCCATAAATTTGTAGATCGCTT
>JAGRAA010000109.1 GCA_020435185.1 Bdellovibrionales bacterium
CTTTACCCATACGAGTTTCAGCAGGTTTTTTCGTCACAGCCCTGTCTGGAAAAATACGAATCCATAACTTACCACCCCGTTTTACAGATCTTTGAATAGCAATACGTCCAGCCTCTAATTGTCTGGATGTAATTCTTCCGCCTTGGGTAGCTACTAGCGCAAAATCTCCAAAATCAAGATTAGTTCCACGGGTAGCGTGACCCGCATAACCCAACCTATGCTGCTTTCTCCATTTAACTTTCTTAGGACTTAACACGGTTAGACTCCTCTATTTCTTTGTTCGACAATACATCGCCTCTATAGATCCAAACTTTTAATCCAATAACACCATAAGTAGTCTGAGCACGAGCAACACCATAATCTATGTCCGCACGTAAAGTATGCAGAGGTACGCTCTTCTCATTGTACCATTCTTTACGAGCAATCTCAGCTCCATCCAGTCGTCCACCAACTTTAATCTTAATTCCTCTTACTCCACTTCTTACAGAAGCAGCCATTGCTTTTTTGAGAGCTCGTCTCCAAGAAATTCTTTTTTCTAACTGAAGAGCTATATTTTCAGCAACAAGTTGAGCATCTAAATCGGGTTTTCTAATTTCTTGAATATTAACAAAAACTTCGTTTGTAGTTTGTTTTTGAATATCTGCCTTAAGAGCATCTATTCCCGTACCCTTCTTACCAATTACAACGCCTGGTCGAGCCGTTGAAATTATGATTTTAATTTTGTTGGCAGCTCTTTCCATTTCTATTTTAGAAACACCAGCATGTTTCAATTTATCTTTAATATACTTTCTCAATCGAAAATCTTCGTGAAGATTTTCGATATATTTTTGTCCCTTAGAATACCATCGAGAATCCCAAGTTCTAATTACGCCAACTCTTAAACCAATCGGGTTAACCTTTTGTCCCACGCTCTACCTTACCTTTCATCCAACACTAAATTAAAGTGACTCATTTTCTTCTGAACCACAAAGGCACGACCTTGGGCTCTTGGACGCATTCTTTTAAAAGAAGGACCTTGATCAACAGTAATAGACTTTACAAATAAGTTATCAACATCAATCACTTTTCTTTGTTCCGCATTGGCTACCGCAGATTCAATCAACTTCTTCATCATATATGCAGATTTCTTCTTCATAAATGTGAGTGTTCTAATTGCCTCATTCACGTCCTTACCGCGAACGGCATCGGCTACCAGACGAGCCTTTTGAGCACCCACGCGAGCATATCTAAGTTTAGCTGTAACTTCCATTAACTTCTCCTACTTCTTAGCGCCTTTAGCTTTTTTATCACCATGGCCTGTGTAGTTCCGGGTCAAAGCAAATTCACCAAATTTATGACCAATCATATTTTCGTTCACGAACACAGGAACAAACTTTTTACCGTTATGAACCGCAAAAGTAAGGCCTTCAGCCTCGGGCATAATAGTCGAGCGACGGGACCAAGTTTTAATGACTTTTTTGTCACCTGTGCTATGAGCATTTTCGATTTTTTTCAATAAATGATGATCTATAAAAGGACCTTTTCTAACCGATCTAGCCACAATTTCTCCTTAATTATTTCTTACTTCTTCGTTTTATAATCATTCCATCAGTGCGTTTATTATTTCTTGTTTTATGACCCTTACAAGGCTTACCCCAAGGAGTCATTGGGTGATGACCTTTACCTCGGCCTTCACCACCACCACCAGGATGGTCAATAGGGTTCTGACACATACCACGCACAGTAGGCCTTTTACCCATCCATCTTTTACGACCAGCTTTACCAATCTTCATATTTTCATGCTCAGCATTACCAAGCTGACCAATACTCGCTCGGCAAACAGATAAAATCTGTCTCACTTCACCCGAAGGCAATTTAACCTGACAATATTGACCAAGCTTTGCAACCAAAGTCGCTTGCGTACCCGCTCCTCTACAAAGCTGAGCACCTTTTCCCGGCTTCAATTCAACGTTATGAATAGTTGTTCCCGTAGGCATATCCTTTAACATCTTACTGTTACCAGGCTTGATATCAGCAGACTCACTAGCTATGACTTTATCACCAACACTCAAGCCCAAAGGAGCTAAAATATAGGCCTTCTCTCCGTCTTGATAATGAATCAAAGCAATTCGACAAGTTCTATTAGGATCATACTCAATAGAAGCCACCGTTGCAGGCATATCTAATTTAGTTCGCTTAAAATCAATAATTCTAAATCTTCTCTTATGCCCCCCACCATGATGCCTCATAGTGATTCGACCATAATTGTTACGAGCAGATTTCTTTCTTAACGCCGTAGTTAGTGATTTTTCTGGAGATGACTTAGTAATATCATTAAAGTCATTCACCGTCATATTTCTACGACCCGGACTAATTGGTTTTAGAACTCTCATTCCCATCTATTAAGCTCCCTCAAATAGAGAAATTTTTTCTCCAGCTTTAACTTTCACCAAGGCTTTCTTCCAATACTTAGGCTTAGTGACTCCATGTTTATTACGCTTTCCTCGTCCACGACAAATCAAGGTATTTACAGAATCCACTTTCACACGAAAGCTTTTTTCAACAGCTTGTTTAATTTCCGTTTTAGTCGCCTTTTTATCCACTTCGAAGGCATAGGTTCCGCCCTCAGCATGAAAACTATTTTTTTCTGTTATCAATGGTTTTTTTATTACATACAACATCACTTATCTCCGTTGATACGAGCTTCAAGTTTTTCAAGCCCAGACTTAGTAATAATGGCATTATCATACTTCAAAAGATCAAAAACATTGACTCCCGCGACAGTAATATATTTAAACGTCGGCAAGTTTTTAGAAGCACGAGCAAACATTTCGTTAATTTGAGAATCAATCAATAAAGCCTTCCGCAAATCTAAACCATCCAAGCTAGTTTTTAATGATTTAGTCTTTCCATCTTTTGATTCCATGGAATCAACTACTCTAAGGCGCCCCTCTCCTTGAAGATAGGATAAAGCAGACTTAAGAGCTTGCCTTTTAACTTTTTTAGGAATCGAGAATGAGTAATCTCTTGGTTTTGGACCAAAGATAACTCCACCACCCTCAAGCAATGGAGACCGGGTAGAACCTTGTCGCGCATTACCCGTACCTTTTTGCTTAAAAGGCTTTTTTCCGCCACCACTCACCATAGCTCTTGTTTTAGCTTGATGAGTACCTTGTCTTCGGCCAGCCAACTGCCATCTTACGATAGAATGTAAAATGTCTTTTCTTACTGGAGCCTCGAATATATCAGAAGAAGCTTCGACCTCTCCCACACTTTTATTTGACCAATCAATTAAATTTAATTTTGCCATAATAATTACGCCTTCATTAACTTAACTAGAGTATTCTTTGACCCTGGAATAGCACCCTTCACAAGCAATACATTTTCTTCAGGGATTACTTCTACAACTTTAACATTTTTCTGTGTTACGTTTGCAAAACCAAACCTACCTGGCATTTTCCTACCTGGCATAACCCGACCTGGAAACTCACAGTTACCTATAGAACCTGGTCTTCTATGAGTACCAGAACCATGACTCGCAGGTCCGCCCCCAAAACCATGTCTTTTCATAACTCCAGAAAACCCTCTTCCTTTAGATCGAGAAGTAATCTTTATAAGATCTCCCTTCTCTAAACTTTCGAGAGAAACCTTTTGTCCAACCTGAACACCCTCTGGGAGAGCTTGTCTAATTTCTTTAACAACCTTTGCTCCATTTTCAAATCCAGCTTTTTTCAAATGACCCTTTTCAGCACCACAACTTCGTACTGCTTTCTTTGGTTCACTAGCGATTTGAACTGCTTCATAGCCGTCGTTCTCAACTGTTTTAATTTGCGATACGATGAATTGGTTGTACTTCAAAACTGTAACAGGAATTTGATTCCCTTCTTCGTCATACACAGATGACATACCAAGTTTATATGCATACAAACCATTCAACTTTAAGCCCTGGTCTGAAGTTGATTTTTTATCATCAACCTTCACTTCTGTTTGTGTCTCTTCTGTTTGCGTCTCTTCACTCATTTTTTTCTCCAAATGATCAAACAACAGTCAGTTTAATGTCTACGTCAACACCAGTCGAAAGATCTAACTTCATTAGTTGATCAATAGTCTGTTGAGTTGGCTCTAAAATATCTAATAATCTTTTATGCGTTCTAATTTCAAATTGCTCACGAGATTTTTTATCAACGTGTGGAGAACGCAACACTGTATAGCGATTAATTTTTGTGGGCAACGGAATGGGACCAGCATAACGGGCACCAGTTCTTCGAGCAGTATCGACGATTTCTTTTGTCGACTGATCTAATAGTTTGTGATCGAAGGCTTTTAATCGAATTCTTATCTTCTGACTTTGCATTTATTCGCTCTCTCTTTATTGATCTTTATTATCTTTCACTGTTCACCATATAATTTAAAAATCTCTATAAGAATTTTAAATTCACCGTCAAACAGTTATTCTCTATTTACTAATTTAAGGCAATAGAGACCCCTCTCTTTGTCAAAATTACTACCCTGTTTCACATCTAAAACCCTTTATTTTTAAGGCTTTTAAGGCGGACCTTTGGTGAATTTGACAAAAAAATCGGCTACAAGTGCGCTAATATGCACTTATGTTTGTTGATTTGTCAAAAAGATTATGGGCTATCTACCCATTTTTTGAAGAATCTCTTTTTCTATCTTGAGCGGGACAGTCTCATATTCGCTGAACTCCATAGAAAAGCTGGCTCTCCCTTGAGATAAAGATCTCACATGAGTGGCATACCCAAACAAAGTAACCAGAGGAGCCTCCGCGCGAATAACCTGAACATTCCCCTTTGGGTCCATTCCTTCTATTTTTCCTCTTCTAGAATTTAAATCCCCAATGATATTACCCATAAACTCCTCCGGAGTGGTGATCTCCAAAGAAAAAATTGGCTCCATAAGATGACAGTGAGCCTTCAAAGCAGCCTCTCTAAGCGCTTTCGATCCGGCTATTTTATAAGCCATAGGAGAACTCTCTTGCTCCCTCCACTCAGCTCGTTTAAGTGTAATTATTACATCCGTCATTTGATAACCCGCCACAACTCCGTTCTCGCAAGCCTCTTTGACACCATTTTCTAACGCCCTGAAGCATTCATCGCTTATTTCAGCTCGATTTAGCTCACTATTAATTTTCAATCCAAAACCTTTTGAAGCTGGAGCCACCTCCAATTCAACGTGACCAAATTGATTCTTGCCCGCGATCTCTTTTTCAAAAGACGCACTTGCCGAAGAGGACTGGGAAGCCGTTTCCCTATAACTAACTTGGGGATTACCCACGTTCGCCTTTATCTTATGTTCTCGGAATAATCTATCGATCAATATTTCTAGATGTAACTCACCCATTCCTTCCAACAGCATTTGACCCGTTTCAGGATCTGTCTTAACACGACAAGAGGGATCCTCTTTTTGAAGCTTATCTAACGCCGCCTCCATTTTTGTCTGATCTGCCGAAGACTTTGCTTCGATAGCTAGGGCGATAACAGGCTCAGGAAGACGAATAGACTCAAGCACAACTGGCTTTTTAATATCACAAAGAGTATCTCCTGTTACCGTCAGTTTTGTTCCAATAACTGCGCCAATATCTCCAGCTTTCAATTCGCTCACTTCCTGACGAGAATTCGCATGGAGCTTAACTATTTTTTGAATTCTTTCTTTTTTATTTACCCTGGGGTTCAGTAATGCTGATCCTTGCTTAAGAGTGCCAGAATACACCCTTACAAAAGTCATTGTACCTGCAAAACTATCAGCAGCGATCTTAAACGCTAAGCTCACCACAGGTGAATCAAAGTCAGTGGGACAAACAATTTGCTTTGATTCATCTCTGACATCCTTACCAACGATACTCTTCACATCTAAGGGACTAGGCAAATACTCAACAATCCCATCTAATAACTTTCTTACGCCCTTGTTCTTGAAAGCCGACCCACAAAATACAGGAGTAACCTGCAGACTTAAAACGCCTTTCCGTATTGCCTTATGAATTTCTCCCTCAGAAAGAGTTTCGCCTTCCAAGTATTTTTCCATCACCTCATCATCAAACTCTGCGACACTATCTAACAACTCATTACGCTTTTCTTCGCAAAAAACCAATATATCCTCAGGAACATCAACTTCTTCAAACGAAGAATCTTTATCATCACCACTCCATACGAAAGCCTTCATCTTGATGAGATCAACCATACCATGAAAGTTATCTTCGGCTCCCAGAGGCCACTGAACTGCAACTGGGTTCGCTCCCAATCGATCTTTAATAGTCTCAATACTTTTTGAAAAATCAGCGCCAACTCTATCCATTTTATTAACGAAACAAATTCTAGGAACACCATATCTGTCTGCCTGATTCCATACAGTCTCCGACTGAGGCTCTACGCCATTGACTCCGTCAAATACTGCAATAGCTCCATCCAACACCCTTAGCGATCTCTCAACCTCGATCGTAAAGTCCACGTGCCCGGGTGTATCAATGATATTAATTCTATGATTATTCCAAGAGGTCGTCGTCGCTGCAGAAGTAATCGTAATCCCTCTCTCTTGCTCTTGTTCCATCC
>JAGRAA010000110.1:0-5590 GCA_020435185.1 Bdellovibrionales bacterium
CCAAATACACAAATTACATAGTTTGTCGCGTACCCAATCACAAAGAGCTGGTAAAAATGCCCAGTATCTTCTCTAAAAAAAATGATTTCCAAGAAATATCTTCTGAGGCATTAGATTTAAGAATTTCCAAGTGCCTCCGTATACGAGACGACCTATTAGCAACCCTAAAGTCTCTAGGAATTACGGCCTCTGCTCTTAGCGATAAAGAAATTATCGAAGAGATCTATACTCAATGGAACCCTGCAAGAGACGTAAAATTAGAATTCTATAACCCAACCGACTTGAGAAACTCGGTGCTTTTTACTGATGCCGTAGTAAACTCGCGTGGATTCACACTAGCTGATTATCATTACCGAGTACTCTCACTAAAAAATATGCCTGGTTCTACATATTCTTGCATGGCCAGCCTACTTCAACATCTTCCTTTTGATTCCCGTGTTCAACTGACATTTTCTGTACCCGACCAACAAAAAGAAATTGAGAGCCTTCAAATGCAAAGGCGATTAGCTTTTTCTATGGTTTATGGGAAAACGTCTGGAGTCTCAGACATTGAATCAGAAGCCAAACTTCAAGACCTAGAAGGATTAATTTCTGAACTCATTGCTAGTGGTGAAAAAGTTTTTCCGTTTTCTTTAAATGTCATTTTACGTTCCAAAAATAAACTTCAACTTGACGATCAAGTTTCACAAACGCTTTTAAAATTCCGTGAATTAGGCGGTTCAGAAGCCATGGAAGAAACTCTGGCTGCCTTTGATATTTTTTCCCAACTCTCCTTTCCCCATGCTAGATGCAAAGAACGCATTCGACGCATTAAATCTTCAAATCTCTCAGATCTCCTTCCCCTATATGGCCCATGGATGGGCCATTCCCTTCCTCGTTCTATATTTCAATCGCGAAGTGGTTCTATTGTAGCTTTTGACCCTTTTTCTTCGGAGCTAACGAATGCCAACCAAATTGTGAGTGGTGGATCAGGGAGTGGTAAGTCATTTTTGACAAACTTGATGTTGCTACAAATGCAAAAATTTAACCCAAAAATATTTATTATTGATATTGGGGGTTCTTATCAAAAAATCTGCGAGAACTTAGAGGGACAATACATTTCCTTAGGACTAAACAACTCACTATCGATTAACCCCTTTGATCTACCTAAAAATAAAACTCAACCCGACAATCAAAAAATTAAATTCTTGTTGGCATTAGTAGAGGCAATGACTAAAGAGCAAAATGAAGTGGGATTAAGAAAATTAGAGCGAACCGAAGTGGAAGAAGCTATTCGAGAAGTCTACAATAAAAACAGCACTCCCACCCTCTCTAACTTACGCGACCTTTTAATTAGCCATGTAAATCCAGAGATTCAACGTGTGGGGAAAATACTAAATATGTGGTGTGGCAACACTCCCTATGGGTCTTTTTTGGATCGATCCTCTAATATCAATCTTAACCGAGATCTTGTCTGTTTTGATTTAAAAGGCCTAGAGTCCTACCCCGATCTTCAGTCTGTGACTTTGCTGATTATAACCGACTTAGTTTGGCGAGTAGTCCAACAAGACAGAGGTGTTATGAAGTTTCTAGTATTCGATGAATGCTGGAAACTTTTAGAAAGTGAATCAGGCTCTATTTTCATTGCTGAAGTTTTTCGCACTTTTAGGAAGTACTTTGCAAGCTGTATCGCTATCTCACAAAATATAGACGATTTTGCTAAAAGTAAAATTTCAAGCGCTATCATGTCAAACTCTTCCATAAAGTGGATTCTTAGTCAGAAAGGAGCTGACAAGTCGCGACTCAAAGATGTTCTTGAACTTAATGACAATGAAGTCGACCTGATTTCCTCACTCACACAATCAAGAGGTGAATATAGTGAAGCTTTTCTTATCGCCGGTGATGATCGAACAGTTGTTGCCGTAGACAGTACGCCCATTGAATACTGGCTCAGTACTACCGACCCGCGCGATCTGTCAAAAATCACCGAATTAAAACAGCAATTCCCAAAAAGTTCACAATGGGAACTTCTTAAAGAGCTATCAATTAAATTTCCAAAAGGAGTTTCTCAGTGAAAAAGGCTGCTGTTATAGGAACATTTTTAATTATCTTTCAACTTCCTATTAGTGCCAAGGCAGATATGTTTGGCGGTGATGTGGTTGTTCTCGTTAAAATTCTAGCAAATGCCATAAAGCAACTGATGGAACTCAATAACATTGTTCAAAATGGTCGCCGTCAATTTGACAGCTTTCGACAGCTACATGCTGGGATCAATAATGCCCTTGAGTTAATCAATACCACTTTTCCGAATGCTGGCTCAAAGGTCTATGAAGATTGGAAAAAAATTGACGGATCTATAAAAAAATATGAACAAATCTACGGCATCATTAAAAATACTCCCAACTCCGGTATTCTATCCGATATAGATAGAACTCTTACTGAGGCACTGGTCTTGAATAACAACACCTATAATATGTCCCATCGAATTGATATGGCCGGTGAAAATATCAAAGTCCATTCCCAACAGGTGTCGCCCAAAGGAGCCGCTAAACTGACAGCTCAATCATTAGGAATTGTCTTACAAACTATGAACCAATCCTTAAGAACTCAAAGCACGCAGCTAAAAATTCAAGCTCAAAATGCCGCGAAAAAAAACAAAGAAGATAAAGAGGAAACCAAATTCATATTAAATATGTCCTCGGATTTAAAAAATAAACTTCAAAATTCTGACTTTCAATTCAATATACCGAGGTTTTAAGTGGATTTTTCATTTTTAGCCCACGAGGCAAAAAATATTCATCATTTTTTTAGTAGCATCTATTATACCTTAATAGTTGTATTACTTCTCGTTGCCGTTCTTAGCGAATATTTCAAAATTCCATTGGGTGGTACACCTAATTTTGGCCAACTGATCTCTCGATCATTTATTTCGGCCCTTATGTTAGTATCACTTCCCGAAGTTCTCAATGTTTTAGCAGCACTAACAGATGCCCTGAGCCAACAAATTGGACAGTATAACGACGCGAACTTGGTCCTAGCTAAAATGGGAAGCTATGTTGAAAAACTTGGTTGGAATCTGATCGATATTAAGAAAATGGTATTAGTGGTAATTTCTTTTCTCTCTTTTTACCTCCTCTACTGGTCTGTATATCTCATCGAAGCTCTATTCTTTTTTTCCTGGGTTATACTTTATGTATTTAGCCCTCTACTTATTGCTTGCTTTGTTATTCCGAGACTCTCACACATTACTATTCAAATGTATGCGGGTTTTCTTAAGGTTTGCACATGGAAATTAGTTTGGGGGGTGCTGGCTACGCTTTTATGGACCGCAGCTCTTAATCAAATAGAAAACCTTGGCGACAAGGCCGATTTATTAACCTTAGTGTTCTTTAACTTGATTCTCGCCTTTTCTTTAATCAACACACCAAAAATTGCCAATGCTATTTTTGGAAAAGGCATCGATTCAATGGCTGACAACTCTGGAACGCTCGCCGCTGGTGCTTTCACCTTAGCCTCTGGACGAGCCGTTGGATATGTTACAAAAAAACTAGGGGTTGCAAAACCATTGGCCTATGCTGACCGTGCCGTAACAAAACTCACTCAACCTATTAGAGAACCCATAAGAACCATACAAAATATTCGCAATTCAAAAAGTCAAAATTCAAATAATGAAAGTCTTCCGCATAAAAAACCCACCCATTCATCCCCCCAACCAAGGAGAAAACAATGAGGTATTCTGATGCCTGGGCAAAACTTGCCCGAACGAACTTAACCTATAAAACCGTGTCAATCATATTGGGAGCTGTTTCTATTTTTCTATCTATGAGCGTTTTAAAACTTGCGTTAAGAGAACCCATCGTTGTTGAAAGACAATGGGGTTCAAATCATTTGATAAAAGTACGCCCTCAACCCTCTGAAAAAGAAATCAAAGAATTTTTATACAAATCTCTGCCCCAAAGATTTAATACAGAAACAGCTATCGATGAGGGATATCTCAGTCCTGAGGAAATTAGAATTAAGCGAAAAGAACAAAAGGAACTGGCGTCTCGAAGCTTTTCTCAGTCAGTAGTCATACAAAAAATTGAAATATCAGAAAAAGAAAACAAAATCAAAGCTCGGCTTATCCGTTTGGTTTTTGTAAAAAGCATTATCTCACCCATTCCATTTGAAATTGAAATCACTCTGGAATCTAAAACTCGCAATATTTTAAATCCCTATGGATTAATTTTATCTAAAACATCTCTCATTGTTAATCCAAAGCAAGGAGGACAGCATGACTCTTAAAAGTATAGTCTTTTTTCCGCTACTACTAACCTTATTTGAAGTCTCATGCTCTCCGAAAATTTGGGCAAGGCAAGCCCGAGTTATCACTTGCTTTAAAAAGTGGCCTCAAGAGGTTCGTGTGCCGATAAACAACATAGTCGCCATGGAGTTTCCAGATAAACCAGGCCCATCAACCCCAGGGACAAAAGACTTTGCCTTTACCTTTGTTAAAAATGATATTCAAATCAAAGGACTTGTTTCTGGGGGACGAGCTAATTATTTTGTATACGTTGGAGGTAAACGCTGTTCATTTAAACTAAAGGCTACAAATATCAATTCTGACGACATTATTATTGTCAGATATCCAGCTGCTGATTCTGTCGAGGTTAAGTATGACCAGTGATAATGATCGAGTGGAAATCGTCAAGGATAACGGTCGAAAATTTCAGTGGCCTTTAAATTACATTTTAGAATCCGAAGGTGGAAAAAAGAAGATTAAAAAGTCATTGCTAGTTAAGCTGACATGGTTAATTGGTAGTTTCCTATTTATGTACTTGATGATCGCAGAAGATAAGCCAGAGGAAGTAAATGGCGATTTTGTAAAAGACATCCACTTGACAAAAGATGTCGCACTCCCATTGCAGGAGTTTGATGCAGCTAAAGAGGAACCCAAAAAAAGTTCACCAAAAAATCATCAGGTAATTCGTTACAAAAGTCACGCAGTTATTAGTAGAAAAATGATTGATATCATTCCACCTGGAACAATGGTTAAAGCTATATTACTCACAGGTGGCACTGATGGACCCATCAAGGCCAAGATTTTAGAAGATGTGAGCGCTCATGGCGAGACCTTTTTCAAAGCTGAATCCACAGTACTTGGGACCGGGGCATCTGGTGAAGAACGTCTTGTTATTGGATTTAACCAACTGGTTGATGCTGATGGTGTCACCCATGAAATTGTAGCTACTGCCTATGATTTTGACGACAAAGTTTTAGGACTCAAAGGATCAAAAATTGGCCGAACAACAAAAAAGATCTTAGCGGCTACAGGGGCAGGATTAGCAGGCGCATTATATACTCCCTATGACGAAACAGTTGAGAATGGCGAGCGTAAAGTGAAGCCCAATTTCAACGATAGAGCACTAAATGGACTAGCCAGTGCTTCAGCTTCCGTCGCCCAAGAGGAATTTGAATCTCTAAAAGAAAAACAAACAATAATTGAAGTACCGCAAGGCACACAAACTTGGATTGTATTCGGGAGATAAATTTGAATAACTCAAAAAGAAAAAAGAAGCATAGTAACGAGTTAAGTATTGAGGGGTTATTTAAGATCTTAAACTTTGCCGCT
>JAGRAA010000110.1:5663-6262 GCA_020435185.1 Bdellovibrionales bacterium
ATCATTGGGCAAGTCATAATCCTATTTGGTTTCGACATTTACTTACTCAAAAGCCTAGCAATATACACGCCGGTAGACAGTTTTCTGCTGAAGCGAGCCTATTATCTTTTTTGGAGCTTATCTGGTTTTTGGGGATGGGGCCTATATCAAGTCATGCAGAAAGTTAGGTTTCAAAAACATCTCAATAAAGTATTTTTAAACTGTGGACTAAAAAATGCTTTTGGAAAAACTCCAGGTTTTATTTTTGATCGCTCAGTAGACATTGACACACGAAAACTTGCTCTCAGAAAAAATGGACTTTCTTTTAAGCAATTTGAACAATCCTTAGACCATCTTGCCAACAACTTACAAATCTATACTGATTCCATATCTGAAAATCGCGAAAAGGGATCAATAGAAGTCTTATATGCTCGTAAAGATCTCGTTACAGATTTTAAGATGCCAGAAATCCATACATTAAAAAAGAATACTCTCTTACTAGGGCAAGGTCGTTCTAAGTGGATACAAACAGACATAACGGCAACGCCACACTTACTTATCGCTGGGCAAACTGGCTACGGAAAATCAACCCTTCTACGATCACTCATTACCACAATGTA
>JAGRAA010000111.1 GCA_020435185.1 Bdellovibrionales bacterium
CCATTGTATCGGCTATGGCCATCGGGTTAACTATCCCTCAAGAAAGCTTATCCTCACTTGTATCAGCTGGTGTAGAAGATATTCGCGGCGCTGCCGTATTTTTACCCTTACTTATATCTACAATAGGCCTCGTGATTTCAGTCTTGACGATATTTTCATTAAGAGTTTTCTCAAATACCGGGCCGGCAACACTATTACGCAGCGCATTGATTCTCCCTCCTTTTGCGCTCTTAGCTGTCAGTTATTTTTTAATGCCTACTTTGGGATACTCTAACGGAGTTACCGTGGCATTAGCTGCAGGTACCATAGGAGGAGGCTTAATAGGTCTTATTACTGAGTACTACACAGCAGCTCGCCCTATTCGTTTGGTAGCCCAAGCTTCATTAACAGGTCCTGCCACTAGTGTTATCAGAGGCCTTGCTGTAGGTATGGAATCTGTGGCTATTCCTTTATTTATCGTGATTGCTTCAGCTAAAATAGCTGACTCCGCACTTGGGTTATATGGTATCGCCATCGCAGCCGTAGGTATGCTTGCTGGAACCGCTGTGGTTATGACAGTAGATGCTTATGGACCTATTGCTGATAATGCCGGCGGAATCTCTGAAATGTCCGGTCTAGGAAAATCTGTAAGAGATATTACCGACGAATTAGATGCTGTTGGTAATACAACAGCAGCCATTGGTAAGGGCTTTGCCATTGGCTCAGCTATACTTACCGTCTTGGCTCTTTTTTCTGCCTTTAATATGGCTGTAAATCACGCCCGCGAAAGCGTTGGAATGGCTAAAATGGTATTAGAGTTGGATAATTCTAATGTTTTAATCGGCATACTCGTAGGAGCGATTTTACCCTTTATCGTAGGTAGTACAACTATGACAGCCGTAGGCCGAGCGGCTGGTAAAATTGTCGACGAAATTGGTCGGCAATTTCGTGAAATCCCTGGCTTACTTGAGGGTAAAGGTCAACCAGAGCCCTCAGCAATTGTGGACATCGCTACAAGTGCCGCATTAAAAGAAATGATTATCCCTGGCCTTGTCGCCGTATTCTCTCCGGTATTAATTGGTTTTGTTTTAGGTCCTCAAGCACTAGCTGGAGCATTGGCCGGAGCCCTTGCTGTGGGCTCAACCATGGCTTTATTTATGGCGAATGCCGGTGGCGCGTGGGATAATGCCAAAAAACATATCGAAAAAGGTGGCTTACCTGAACACGATAAAGGCTCTGATGCTCACAAGGCAGCCGTAGTTGGCGATACCGTAGGAGATCCTTTTAAAGATACATCTGGCCCTGGTATTGCTATTCTTATCAAAGTAATGAGTGTGGTATCCTTATTGATTGCTCACTGGATCGCCTAGTTTGTAAAAACCAGGAGATTGTATTTCGTGAGGCCAAGTTCAATTTAAGAGAACGATTATCAACAGCTTTTTAAAGCCATTAGATTAAGATCGACTCTGTTGTAACTTGGCTTCGATGGCTTCCCAAGAGGCATAAAGCTCTTCGACTTTTTTCTGCCTCTCTTCGACAATTTTTAAATACTTTTGCATTTTATCTTTATCGGTATAAACATTCGGATCTTCTAAGTCTGACTGAGCGGCTTCAAGATCGGCCTCTGCCGTTTCAATGTCTTTTTCAATAGTCAACATCAACTGCTTTTCCTTATAAGACAGACTCACCTTGGGTTTATTTTTACTAACCACTCTAACCGTTTTTTCTTCAGGCTCATTAGTTTTATTAGAATTTTTTAACCATTGATTTAAATCCGAATACATTTGCCAAACGCCATTTCCTTCAAGTGCTAAATACTTTTGACAAAGCTGAGATAAAAAATATCTGTCATGAGAAACAACAATCACCAATCCCTCAAAGGTCGACAATGTTTCTTCTAAAATTTCAATACTATCAATATCTAAATCATTTGTAGGTTCATCTAATATGAGCACGTCGGCAGGTTGTAACAAAAGCTTTGCGATTAACAAACGAGCTTGCTCTCCCCCAGACAACTGAGAAATTTTCAATTTCATTTTGTCAGAAGTGAATAAAAATCGACTAGCATAAGAAGCTACGTGTACAGACTCTCCTTTAAAGATGGTGTAATCTGATCCATCCCCTAAATAATCGACTAAATCTATATCCTGAGGCAAACTTTCTCTGCGTTGATCAAAGTAAACCATCTTAAGATCTTCAGCTTGAAAAACCTCCCCGCTGTAATTATCGATCTTACCTACGATCACCTTTAACAAGCTGGATTTCCCGCTCCCGTTTGCTCCCAATAAACCCAAACAGGTTTTAGGGCCTAAGGTTAAATTTAAATTTTGAATCAAGCGATTTTCGCCAAAAGCGATGGTGACGTCTTTTAAGTCGATCAATTTTTTAGACCGCTTTCCGCCAGAATCTATCTCTAGACGAACCTTATTCTGCGCAGCCAGATTACGAGATTTAATTTCTGCCAAATCCTCTAAAAGTTGATGGGCCTCATCTATACGACTTTGACTCTTTGTCGTCCTCGCTTGAACTCCAGCCCTCAACCATTCTACTTCGCGACGAGCTTTATTAGACATCGAGGCCTGCATCGCAAACTGGTTTTTTATATATTCAGATTTCTTAGATAAAAACTTTGTATACCCACAATCAAAAGATAAATATCCACCTTGATAAAGACGATTGATTTCCATGGTTCTATTACAAAGATTATCTAAAAAAGTTCTATCATGGCTTACCAGTATAAAAGATTTTTTAAAGGCTTTTAACTCCCCTTCAAGCCATAGAATCCCATCCCAATCCATATGATTCGTTGGCTCATCTAAAATCAATAGGTCGGGATCTTTAGCAAAGGCTATGGCCAAACTCAGACGTTTTCGCCATCCACCCGACAAAGAAGAAACATTCTGTTCGGTATCTTGAAACCCTACCTTGGATAAATAGATCGAAGCCTGTAACTGTGCTTCTAATTTGTCCATGCCAGCGCGATGAAGTTGATCAATGGCTATTTGTTCTAAATTCAATGATGGATCAAAGACCTCTTCTTGCTCTACATAAGCCCATTTCTTACCTTTACTTCGAGAAATAGTTCCTTCATCAGAAGGCTCAAGCTCCGCTAAAATTTTTAAAAGAGTCGATTTACCAGCTCCATTAGGACCTATGAGCCCTAGTTTTTCACGATCTCCAATAACAAAACTGAGGTCCTCGAACAAAAGTTTAGAACCCATAGTTTTTACAAGTTTATCGACGGAAATCAAATTGGCCATGGGAACTTGTAGCAACTTGCATTGTCAGAGGCAAGACCAATTCTTTACTTGCTACCAGCTATCGAAATGATCCTACCAAGACGAACTGAAGGTTTTGCTTTTTATGGATTTAAGAGTCTCATTAAGGCTAAGAAAATATAATGACTTCAAGAATGTATATGTCAAAATAAGGAGGCTTTAACTCTTTTAGGAGGTCTTCCATGCTTTTAGACTGGAAACTTTTTGCTTTCGCAGCGGCTTTTTTTGCTGCACTCACCGCCATCTTCGGGAAAGTAGGTGTTTCTGAAATTAATTCTAATTTGGCCACTTTGATTAGAACCCTTATCATTCTTCTTATTTCTGTAATTGTAGTCAGTGTCAATCATCAATGGCAGCTTCCAGAAACTCTATCCAAAAAGGCTCTATTATTTCTGACTCTATCTGGCACGGCCACAGGACTCTCTTGGCTTTGCTATTACCGAGCCTTGCAGTTAGGCCCTGTTTCTAAAGTCGCACCTGTCGACAAACTCAGTGTTGTTCTAGTTATTATTTTTGCCACTCTATTTTTGAACGAACAACTTACCTGGAAAGTTGGTCTAGGAGGAACTCTTATTACCGCTGGCGCCACCTTACTATTACTATAAATTTCTATTCAAATGACTTTATAAGGAGATGATTAATGACTAAAAATAAAGGCTCGTGCCTTTGCCAAAAAATACAATTTGAAGTCGAAGGCCCTTTTGAACACTTCTATCTTTGTCATTGCAAGTACTGCCAAAAAGATACCGGCTCTGCTCATGCAGCCAACCTATTTTCTACTAAAGCTCGCCTCATATGGCTTTCTGGAGAAGAAGATATCACCTCTTTCAATATACCTTCCACGCAACATATTAAAAGCTTTTGCAAACATTGTGGCTCAGCCACCCCAAATGTCCAAATGAATGGCAAACTATTGGTTGTTCCAGCTGGAAGCCTAGATACCGAGATCCACATCTCTCCTGAGGCACATATCTTCTGCTCCAGTAAAGCTCTTTGGGACTCTAAGCTAGAACTCCTTCCTAAGAGGCCACAATTGCCTTAATCCTAAAAATCAGATCCATCATTGGCCCACTTCGCTCTTGACGATTTTATAAGTATTGAATAGTGTTTGAGAGGCTTTTATGGAAACACTATTCAATTCATTTCTTTTAGTCTTTGCCGGTGAAATGGGAGACAAAACTCAATTGCTGTCTCTACTCCTTGTTAGTCGGTATAAGAAGCCCTGGACCATTTTACTTGGAGTTTTCATTGCTACTATTCTTAACCATTCTCTTGCCTCCGGATTAGGAGCCTGGGTCTCTACTCTTGTGGATCCTCATACTCTCACTTGGATTTTAGGTTTTACTTTCATTGGATTTGCATTTTGGGTATTGATCTCAGATAAAGAAGAAGAACTCGAAAGCGCAAATCCTATGAATGTTCTCTTCACGACTATTACCGCATTCTTTTTGGCCGAAATGGGAGACAAAACACAACTTGCTACTGTTGCGCTAGGAGCACAGTACTCAAGCATATACCTGGTAAGCATAGGGTCAACCTTAGGAATGATGGGATCAAATGCCCTGGCCATTTTCTTAGGAAAGAAACTACTGCAAAAGCTAGATATGAAGTGGGTCAGAAGAACAGCTAGTTTGCTTTTTTTAATCTTTGGAGTGGTCATTCTTCTAAGACAATAAAATTCGAGAAAACGACGAAGCACTTTATCCACCTGATCATAAAAATAGAAAAAAACCTAGCCCTATAAAGAAATAAATACTAAAAGAAATTATGGATATTGGAAATATATTAAAAAATAATCAAGCTTGGGTAAAAAACAAATTAAATGTCGACTCTGACTATTTTAAGAAAATGTCTCAAGGGCAAAACCCTAAAGTACTTTATATTGGGTGTTCCGATAGTCGTGTTACGGCAGAAGAAATTATGGGTGCCGAGCCTGGAGAAATATTTGTTCATAGAAATATAGCCAATATGGTTGTGAGTATAGACCTTAATGTTATGAGTGTTATTAATTACGCTGTAGATTATTTAAATGTTGATCATATCATTGTCTGTGGTCATTATGGCTGCGGAGGAGTGCAGGCTGCTATGCAAAGTAAAGACATGGGTATTCTTAACCCATGGCTAAGAAATATTCGAGATGTTTATCGTCTTCACAAAAATGAATTAGATAAAATCTCTGATGATCAAAAAAAATACGAACGACTAGTAGAGCTTAATGTTCAAGAGCAGGCTATCAACATTATTAAGACAGCCGCTGTTCAAAAAGCCTACCGAAAAAAAGGACTACGAGTTTATGGTTGGATCTTTGACATGTATACCGGCTTATTAAAAGATTTAAATATAGACTTCGAAAAAATTCTCGAAAAAATAATGGAGATCTATCACTTAGATTGATTTTGAAATTAAAGAAATATTATTTTCTACTTTGACCTTTATTAAAACAATTTCCTAATAAGCCAATTCGATTATTGAAATAAAAAATGAGTTGCAAGTTATCGAATATGGTAAGGTTCTCTTCTTTTAAAAAATAATTCCTCAAGTTTGATTACCATAAACCGATCTAGTTTACAGTTCATTAACCAATCAATGAGTTTATCTGGGAGGTACGTATGTCGCTAATAGATAACTTAAAAGCCGAATTAAGAAATCAACTCGATGAAGCGAAACAAAAGTTAGATCAATACCCTTGGGAAGATACGGCTTTTTATAAATTATTTTGTGCTCAAACCTATTATTATGTCTGTCACACAGTCCCTCTTATGAAAAATGCCGCAAAGTATGTTAAAGATGAAGTTATCACTGAAGCCTTAGAGCACCATATTAAAGAAGAAAAAGGTCACGAAAATATGGCCAAAAGAGACATAACTAAAATGGGAGATTCAGTGGAGAATCTTCCTGAGCTTAATAAAACTAAGAGTATTTATAACACCATCTACACAGCCACTCCGAACGAACCCCTAGCCGTTGTGGGTTATGGACTCGCGTTAGAAAACTTGGCCTGCGAATACGCTAGCGTAATTTCTGATCGGGTTAAAAAAGGAACCGGCAGAAATGACATAACTTTTTTTCTGGATTGCCATGCTGAGATCGACAAGACACACACCCAAGAAAGCGATGTGATGCTCAATCAACTTTCTGAAGAAAGCCTCACAGAACTCAAAAAATATATGTACATAGGCTTTGAAAACTACCTCAATATGGTTGAAGAAGTCTATCAACAGTCAAATTTACAAAAGGCTATAGCATGAGCCTTAGTTTTCAATTAATAGACACAAGAGGGACAGATTCCTCTGTTGAGTATTACAATCAATGTTTTAACTTATGGTACAATGTATGGGGACAAACCTTTGAACAACTAGAAGGGCAGCCAGCCTCAAACATGACCGCAGATCAATGGTTTTGTTCTGAAAAAGCAGGAGTTATAAACTTTAACCAAAAGCCAGTAGCTCTTTTTTTGCTTACATACTTTGACACAAAAACCATTGAAGCTCATATTCACCGAAAATATTTACGACAATACCCAGAAGGTATTGTCGAAAGCACTGTTCAAGAGTTTCAGGCCAATAAGATTTGCCTTTACAACAATATAACCGTGCACCCTATGTTTCGAGTTCAAAACATTGAGCTACCTTGTTCTCTTGCCGAACTTCAATTTGCTTTAGCCACTAAGTGTTTTCAACATAGTTTTGCCGATATATTATTTGGATACACCCGAAATGCAAAAAAAATTAATACCTACAGTTACAACCATGGTTATAAGGCCATGATTAAGGGTGAAGTAAGACATAACGTTAAAGTGGATTTTGTATATTGTTTAAGACAAGAGGTTAAAGAGTGTCCAACCGAAAATGTGAGAAAAGTGTGCCAGGAGCTTTATTCAGACTGGGATCAAACAACACTTAAAGAAGCTGCATCATAAAAATAATCTTCATTACCTTTTTGTAACATACCCATAGGACGAACATAAGCTTGAGTAAGAACGAACTTAATTTCATTAGTCTCTACATCAAACACGGGGGAGATTGTTTTAAAATCAACATTAAAAGTCACCCCGTTGTTATTCTTCTCTGGATTAAGTTCTCTTAAACGATGAATCGGAATTTCAAAAGGAACCGTGTGATTGAAGTCATTTTGAGTTAAAGACATGACTTCATTCACTATCTTATTCGTAATCTCTGTGGGTCTATTATAAAGCTCCCAAATCGGATACATACACAACTGCTCTAAACTGTATGAGGATATTTTGTAAAACGTCCAATTGCGGTACCATTGACAAAAATTAAAATCATAAATTTCAATAATATTTTTTGGATCTAACAAACCCCAAGAATCTTCACTTAATCGACAGCTAAACACTTTCTCAAAAGCTTTTAACGTATTGATTGTTGAACTATTCTTTTTTAAAACTTGAGCCTCTAATTTCATGCGTTTTATCATGTTTTCTTTGATATCTTCTGAAAGATTTTCAATTTTAGTAAGATCCCCCTTTAAAGGCAGACCAGTTACTTTATGATATTCTTTTATTGTGGTGCATATATTAGCAGACATTATTTCTCCTATCGGAATTATGTACTAGACTCAAACAATTGATGCAAGTAGATAAATGACCGTACGGGATCACTGATTTTATGAAAAAAATTAAAAAAAATACATTATCAGACATTTTAAAACAGAGTCGTAACAAGCTAAACATGAGCCAAGGCGACCTCGCTAAAACCCTAGGGTATACCTCACCTCAGTTTATTTCGAATTGGGAGAGAGGAATCTCGAGCCCTCCCCTAAAAACCATTTGTAAATTAGTCAACGTGCTAAGCCTCGATCCTGATGAAGTTATCGAGGTTATGCTCATAGAAGAAGAGAAAACCTTAAGAAAGGCTCTCGAAACCAGAGCTCGTAAATATAAATAGTTTAATTTGAAATGATGTTTTTTTCTCGATCAAGTTAATAAAACTTAATATTTAGTGATCCATATTAAGACTATCATAAAGCCAGAATATTAGTAAAAACTTCTTCCCTGTTAAAAAAATCCGTATCAACCATTAACAGCTCAAAATTAAACATTTTTAAAAACTACTGAATATTCTAAATTTTCCGACGAAAAGCATACAGAATGTATACAGGAGGACGTTTAATGAATATTACATTTAGAATATTTTTATTATCATCCGCGCTTTTTTTAGGGCTAACTGCCTGCTCACCTGAAGGCGCGGTGGATTCTTCATCTAGCACATACTCAATATCTGGAACCATGGACCCTTCAGCTTCAGCCTCATCTTCTTCTTATGGCGGATATAGCTCAAAGGTTAGTAAAAGCCAGCTTTATAATTATTCCGTGGTCTCAAACCTTAGTAATTCAAGAACTGTTTGCAGCGATGGGTATTACTACAGCCTTTATTGTGTCAGCTTTTCTACTCCACCCGTAGCTGCCGAAGGAAATGTTGATTGCTCTGGAGGAGGCTCGTTCACAGTAAGCGGTCTTCCAAAAGGGAATGCCGTAGGTTGCTTTGTTCGACGCTATTCTGACTCATCCAGTAGTTCGTCCGCGGCGACCACCGTAGGAGCGGTACAAATCCCAGCCGCAAATATCGGAGGCTCTACAGATACCCTTGTATCCAATGGAGATGTAGGACTCAATGTGGCTCTTAGCAGTAGTGGTTCTATTTCTGCAAACGTAACTTCTGGAACTGTTAACGACAATCTGAGCACAGATACTTCAAGTACGGCCTTTACTGCGTCCAATATGAATGGAGTTTGGAATTTAACCTGCAACTCAAATAATGGAGGGACCGCTTTTTCTGCGGGTCGATGTAAGTGTTTTCTAGGAGAAAGTTTTTATAGCGAAGGGAGCTACAGCAACCAAGAGCAATGTATGGATGATCCAAACGGACCAGGAGCAGGAATTACGAGTACTGTTCAAATGGGAATTGGAATCTATATACATAAAGCTACCGCACTTTCAAATATCCCCATAGAAAACAATCAGACTATTCCAAGCGGATCAACGATAAATGCAATTAGCATATGGGGAACTTCAGGAAGTCCTGGCTCATACATTTCGTTAAAAGGATCCGGAGGAGAAGGAGTAACGACTTTGGGAGGAGCTCTGAGCTGGGATACATCAACAGAAGACCCCACAACCTCTGTCGCCTGGTCTGAGTCTACCTCTGTCACAATCAAAGATGGAAATAGCAACAATATTACATTTACCCTTCCTGCTAAAATTGACTTCAATACCGCACATCATGAAGCAATGGTGAACTACTTAAGGTCCTTAGGTGCTCTAGCCGATGCTCAAGGGTTTACTTGTACTTGGGGACCTAATGACTCCGACGCCTACAACACAGGAACCGGGGCACTCGAAGACAATATAGAATGTCTAAACCAAGTACTAAGTGCCATATCCAGCAACGAATCGATTATCTTGCCGCGAGTTCGGCTAAAGCCCTTTTGCGATCAAAATGGCTGCCAAATTTCTAAAGTAGCTGCCGACAGCTCAAACCCTTATTACAACACCAGTGCATTTAATAAACTAAGAATTGAAACTGAGGATGGTGGTCTCGACTACCCCACAACCTGGTCAAGCTCTGATGACTACTCTTCATCAGGAACAAATATCGGACCAAAAAGCAATAGCATAGGGATTTCACCGAAGGCGCGATATGTCTTTCAACCGTTGGACATTCTCCCAAATGGAGCCGGCTTTAGAGATGGTCACCATGATGAACGACATTTTGAATGTAAAGCTTCTGGGGGTGATGTAAACAATGCCGCATGTTCTGCCTCTAACACCTATTACTACCTGAAATGCCAAGCTCGCGAGGAATTAGCCATCAAGTTTATTGGTTCTTCAGAACCCTTTGATGTTATCTTTGATCAAACTCAATCTATCGCTTACGCTGAATTAAGAAAGCATGACTCCAATGGTGAAAGTTCAGTGACCCCCACTGGAACGGACACTCTTACCATGTGTGCCACAAAACTGAATAACTATGGTGGCTCCTTTATGGCGACTGCAACAAAACAATAACCTTTGAAGAGAACCAAACGAGAGCCAGAAAAGAAACATTAGATTTCTTTCTGGCTCATTTGTCTTCAACCGTACTTATTCCTCATAACTGGTTTTAGTTTAAGCACAGATTGACTTTTCTCAATTTAAAACAATTACCTCATGAGAACTTAAGCCAACCGACTTCAGTACCGATAAAAGTATGTGAACTATATCTTTTTAATCCTAACCAGTTTTTTATTAGTTAGCTATCAAGCTTGCTCGAAGATATCTCCTTCTGACACACAAATAGAAATAGAAAAAACAAGTTATCAATCAGGCAATGGCGGGGTTTACGGCGGGTTACAAAAACCTCTTATACCACGAACCGTTCAACCTGGACAAACCGTTGAAATCCAAATTGTTGGAGGATCTCCCCCTTACAACTTGTGGTTAAAAAATAATATTGGGTCGATAAAGAAAACGGGAATCTCCACTGCACTATGGACCCTACCAGAATCCTTAGATAAAAATCTTACTGAAGAAGTCCATGTATCCGATGCTTCCCAATCGCACCAATACCAAGAGGTCAGTATTATTAATATACCACCTCCTAAAGAATACTCCCTAGGATCCAATTTAGGACACAAAGTAGCCTTTTATAAAGATTACCTTATCCTTACCTCTCCTGGAAGCTGGTACAATTGGAGTGCCCATGGATCTGTGCATGTCTATTCGTTTGCAAATGACTCTATTAGTAAACTACACAGTTATGATCTTCCTCTGAATTGCCACCAAAGATGCGGTTATGATCTAAAAATTAATAATAACAAACTCTATGTTACCGGGACATACACTGAAGATGTTCAAAATGAAGTTTTAAAGTATTCTTTAGTGATGATCTATGAAATTCAATCTAATGGCGAGTTAAAATATGAATCTGAACTCAGATCTCCAACCTGGGGAAGACTTAACATTGGTAGTAAAGTCGAAGTAAACAATGAATATATCATCTTTGGGGCTTCAGGACTATACGAAATGGATGTATACAATGGCCACCCAAGCTATCAATTCTATAGCCGTATAAAATTACAAGGTTCTAAATTTTATTTAAAAGAAAGAGAATTCATTGAACTAATCGGAAAACAGATCAAGGTCAGATCTCCATTTCTATCACCCAATGAAGCCACCCAGTATTTTTCATTTAGTGACTCAATAAAAGATTTCTCATGCAGCTTCAGCCTCGCCGCAGGAATCTTCAGCAAACCACAAAGTACCGAAAACGAAAATATAATAGCTCAATACTTTGATTTTAAAACATCAAGTAATCCAAGGTACATCCTCTCGCCAGACTCTCGATTTAACTATAGCCGAATAAAAGTCATCGATCGTCAGATTGTATTACTTTCAGATATCGATAAGAAAATATTTATATTTTCAGTAAATGATAATTCTCTTCTTAATTCCGAATTTTCTTTAGACATCAGTGCCCAGTTTTCTTATGTCACAGATTTTTTCTTTTCAGAAAACAAACTTATCGTGGTTGACACCCTCTCCGATAAAGTCGTTATGTATTACTTAAAAAAACAATAACGTATATTTTTTCCAACTCCCATTTTATGTATTTTCTGAGAAGAAATCCATCCTTTGATTAGGTATTGAGCTTTTCGAGAAGAACAATTTATCACTCTCGTTAAATCGTTAGAAGTAAAGGTTTTTTTCTGAAAATAAGAAGATGCCTTTCGAAAGTTTTCTTCACTACTTCTAACATCTATTTTTTTTAAGTGAATTTTAATAAGGACACTACTCTCGCAATGATAAATAATTCGATTGTCTTTCAATCTGAGCCTCAAATCAACATCATGTGCCTTTAAAGTACGATTAATGCGAAAAATGAGTTGACTTACTCTATTCAAAGAAGAAAAAGGATTAAACCATTCCCCCTCAAAAACACTAGAAAAAAAACTACCTATGTGAATTGGTTTATATAGATCCTCGAAAACAACGCTTAATCCTATTTTTTGTTTATCTGTAAAGTTAATTCTTGAACTACCATAGAAAAAGTCCTTTAAATCTAAAATCAATCCTCTGCTAATATTTGTAATCACCTTATTGGTTTTCAAATCTATGACTTGGCTACCTCCTATCTTTATTTTTTTTGAGGTCCTTCGAATTAAAGATTTTCTATATTGATGATAAGGAGTTCCTATATAAAGCTTATTCATCAAGTTTACATTGTCCGTATATAGAGCTCTATAGAAATCAATATCTCGGCTTATCTCATATTCATTTAAAGACAATGAGAGTTTTTGGACTTTCTTGAGCTCCTTCAATCCGTTTTCTTGATCTCCAATAAGCTTCACAATTCCTTTCCATTTATCTATAAACAAACCATACTTTTTTTCCAATCCAGAATGTTCTGCCTGATAATAATCTATTAGAGATTTTGCTCTACTAAGATCTTTTTCAAGCACCGCTAACTGAAGCATGAGTTCAATGACATTTCCAAAAAGAAGATAGTTAGGTGATTCTTTCAATTGATAGAATAATTTCTGCAGGAGTTTTGCCGAAGAAACTGTGTCATTAATAAAAAGGTAGCAAGACGCAAGATTTATTTTGTAAACTAATTTTTGATAATTGGATATCTTTTTTATTCTCAAACTTTTTTTCAAAAATTTTATGGCTTCTTTATATCTCCACTGAGGAAATAAAAAATACATTCTATAAAAGTTAACTTCAGGGACATTTTTTTCGCTAATTTGATTTAAGATGGACTCAGA
>JAGRAA010000112.1 GCA_020435185.1 Bdellovibrionales bacterium
TGAATAGGGAACTGTTACCTTTTTAAAGAGGGCGAACCTTAATTTCAGGATTGCCTAATTCATGCCTTAAAATACTTTGAATGGCGTCAAGAGTCCCCATCATCGCACTCGGACATCCTCCACAAGCTCCCTGATACAATATTTTAACCTCATTGTTTTCAAAGCTTATAACATCCAAGTCCCCACCATCAGCCTGTAAGCCTGGTCTTACTGTACGATCTAAAATCTCTTCTATGCGTTGAATATCCTCAGATTTATTTGATCGATCCACCGCAGGCTTTGGCAGAGTCGCCCCTTCTCCCTCAAAGCGAGGATTATGAACCGGAAGCCGAGTGACTATGACAGCTTCTACGGCATCCACCAACTCTTCTTCTTCCATGGCAAAATTATGAGAAACAGTTAGAGTATTTTTAAACAAATGCACCTGGGTCACTGAAAAAATATCAAACAAAGATTCAACTAACACTAAACCCTTTGCCTCTTCAGCAGAAGTGAACGTGGCCTTTCCATCGATTTTAAAAGGGTAATTGCAAATAAATTTAATCGCCTTAGGGTTTGGCGTGGATTGCGCTCTCACCATTACATCTTCAGAAGTAAAACTTAATACATCGTTTTTCATTTAAAAAATCCTATTGCTTTTTTTAAAGCGACAACAAAACCATCAATTTCATCTACCGTATTATAGATATCAAAAGAAGCTCTCAATGTACCCGAAGATCCAAAGTGTTTCATAAGAAGTTGAGCACAATGATGTCCCGATCGAACAGCATAACCCTCTTGATCAAGCAGCGTTGAAATATCTGAGTGATGAACCCCTTTTACCTCAAAAGAACAAACTCCAATTCTATCCTGTTCTCCATGAGTAAAAAGTTTAATTTCTGGCATATCACTCAGTTTATTCTCTAACGTGCTTAACAAGAACTTCTTATGCTGATGAATTTCATGACGATCATAAGATGAAAAATATTTTACCGCAGCGGCCAAACCAATTGCACCACCTACGTTGGGAGTTCCGGCTTCAAAACGAAAAGGAGCCGATAAAAATGTACTCCCCTCTTCAGTAACTTCTTTGATCATACTTCCACCCCCACGATAGGGGGGCATTTTATTGAGTAGCTCGGACTTTCCGTACAATACGCCGATACCATTAGGTCCATAAATTTTATGACCACTGAAGGCCAAAAAATCACAATCTATTTTTTGTACATTCACTTCGAAACTAGACACTGCTTGCGCGCCATCAAGTAAAACCTTGGCTCCCACTTCATGAGCTTTTTGAATCACTTCTTTGACGGGATTTATCACCCCCGTAACATTAGACACCATCGTTAAAGCGACTAACTTTGTCTTTGAACTTAATTTGTCTATAAAACTTTCCCAATTCAAACGCCCATCTTCATGTAAATCAATATACTGGATTTTTAAATCTAACCTTTCAGCCACCAGATGCCAGGGGACAATATTAGAATGATGCTCCATCTTACTGATTAAAATTTCATCGCCAGAATTCAACAATTGACTAAAACTATGGGCCACTAAATTTATAGAGTCCGTTGTTCCACTGGTAAAAATAATGTCACCGTCTTCGCCGGCGCCAATAAAGTCAGCAACAGTTTGTCGTGCATCTTCATAATACCCGGTCGCTCTGTCGCTTAAAAAGTGAGCCCCTCTATGTACATTTGACGCTTCAAATGCGTAGTACTGACTCAATCGATCAACCATGGCCTGTGGTTTTAAGGCAGAAGCCGCTGAATCGAAATAAACCAAGTTTTTACCTTCATAAAATTGATGAATAGAGGGAAAGTCTTTGCGAATATATACTGGGTCAAACATCAAATCCTCTTTCTTGTAAAACCTCATGATTAACCTGACTCATGGTTGCTTTCAGCGAAGATGTTAGAAACCCTTTGATTCCTTCACTTTGAACTTCTTCAACGGTTTCTAAAGCGTATCCCATCGACACCAACTCAACAGCTTTGGCTTTTGAAATTCCACGGCTCATTAAATAGAACAAACTCTCTTTATCTAAAAATCCCATTGTAGACCCATGATTAGCCTTCACATCATCTGCGTATATTTCTAAAATGGGTAAACTCTCCGCCTCGGCTCTCTCGCCTAATACCAAATTATGATTCAGCTGTTTTGAGTCGACCTGTTGAGCTTTTTTGTCGATAAATATTCGGCCTTCAAAAGAGCCCTTTGAAGAGTCTAATAAAATGCTCTTAAATAGTTGCTCACTTTTACCTTTTTCAAAATGATGATTCATACTGACTTTATTTAAACATTGGTTTTTTTCGTCGGTAAAATAAAAACCCTTAACAGAAGCTTCTCCTTCTGGACCATTGTGATCAACCACATAGTGATTTTCAATCACACCATAAGATCTACTAAAAACGTTAACCTTATTTAAAGACTTCTCTGCAAGGTCAACAAAAACCTCGTTGGTTAAATTGAGCCGCCCCGTTAACATTTGATTAAAATGGACTTGAGATTTTTCTTTTTGCACTAGATATGTTTTCACTTGATGCCGATTGATTCGGTCTTCACCAATAAAACTCTCGAGGATATCCACAGACCCCTGTGAATCTGAAACCACTAAATTCACCAGACCACAAGACTCTTTTTTATTCTCTTCGTTAAAAAAGTAAATAAAATGCACAGGTTTATCCACATTTTGCTGAGCTTCAAGAAATAAAAAACTTCCCTCTTGTCCTCTCACCTGCTCTTTATACGTTGTTAACACATCACCATGAAGACTTTTATAAAATGTTAACTTATCTACTTCATCGTCTTTGCTAAAACTATAGAATTGATTTTGTAAAGGGCCCAACTCACTCTTCTCAGAGCTAAAAACTCCATTTACAAAAACGATCTTCATCGATTCTTTTTCATAAGCTTGTAGAGCTTGATCTAATTTTGCACTCATCAATTTATCCAATCGTAACCTTTTTTCTCAAGCTCAAGGGCCAAACTCTTATCTCCAGACTCTACGATTTTGCCGTTATGAAAAACATGCACAAAATCCGGTTCCACATAATCTAAAAGCCTTTGATAATGGGTCACCAATACAAATGAATTATCTTTGGTTCGGAGTTTATTAATAGACTCCGAAACACTTCGAAGAGCATCAATATCTAACCCAGAATCAATTTCATCTAAAAAAGACAAACGAGGAGACAGTACGGCCATTTGTAAAATTTCATTTTTCTTTTTTTCTCCACCAGAAAATCCATGATTCACTGAACGATTTAAAAATTCAGGATTCATACCAATCCATTTAGCTTTGTCATTAAGAAACTGATCAAAATCAGAATCACTTAAAATCTCAGATCCCTGATATTTACAGAGTGAATTAAAGGCCACACGCAAGAACTCTCTATTGCTGACTCCCGGAATTTCTACAGGATACTGCATGGCTAAAAAGACTCCTTCTTTGGATCTTTCGTCGGCATCCAGTTCTAATAAGTTTTTCTTGTCAAAATCCACATCAAATATAATCTCTCCTCCAGTCAACGCAAAGCCCGGATGGCCAGCAATGACCTTTGAGAGAGTGCTTTTACCCGACCCATTGGGTCCCATAATAGCGTGGACTTCTCCGGGATTAACGGTGAGATTAATCCCTTTTAATATTTCTTTATCTTCTACTCGCGCGTGTAGGTTTTGCACCGTCAACATATATCTACTCCTTAGCCGACACTATTTTCTAATTTCATTTCAATTAATTTCACCGCTTCTACAGAAAACTCCAAAGGCAACATTTTAAAAACGTCTTTGCAAAAGCCATTCACCAATAGCGATACCGCCTCTTCTGTAGTCAAACCTCTCGATTGCAAATAAAAAAGCTGATCTTCGCTAATTCTGGATGTTGAAGCTTCGTGCTCAATTTGGGCTGTTCTATTTTTGGTCTGTATCACCGGAAAAGTATTCGCATTACTTTGATCCCCCACTAGCATAGAGTCACATTGGGTATAATTACGCGCATTCTTTGCCGAGGGCATAACCTTAACCATCCCTCGATAAGAATTGCTGGATTGATCTGTCGAAATACCTTTAGATATAATTGTGCTCTTGGTATTTTTGCCGATGTGGATCATCTTTGTCCCTGTATCGGCTTGCATTTTATCATGAGTCAAAGCCACCGAATAAAATGCTCCCACTGAATTGTCGCCTTGAAGAATACAACTCGGGTACTTCCAAGTGATCGCAGAACCCGCTTCTACTTGAGTCCAAGAGATTTTTGAGTTCACACCCAAACATCGTCCTCTTTTAGTCACAAAGTTGTAGATCCCTCCTTTTCCTTTAGGATCTCCCGCATACCAATTTTGCACAGTCGAATAATTAATCTCAGCGTCTTTAAGCGCCACCAATTCAACGACAGCCGCATGCAATTGATTTTCATCTCTTTGTGGAGCCGTACAACCTTCAAGATAGTTTACGAAACTTCCTTCATCAGCAACCAGCAATGTTCTTTCAAATTGCCCGGTTTCTTGGGCATTAATTCTAAAATAAGTCGATAAATCTAGAGGGCACTTTACTCCTTTAGGAATATAACAAAAGCTGCCATCTGTAAAAACGGCGGCATTCAAAGCAGCAAAGTAATTATCCCGGTAAGGGACAACAGTTCCGAAGTATTTTTTCACTAATTCTGGATGATTTTGTAAGGCTTCCCCTATAGAACAAAATACAACACCCACCTCATCCAGTATTTCTTTGTGAGTGGTGCCTAAAGAAACGCTATCAAAAACAGCATCAACAGCCACACCAGAAATACGCTTTTGTTCGTTAAGAGGAATTCCCAGTTTTTCAAAGGTTTTTAAGAGTTCTGGATCAAGCTCATCTAAAGATTCAGGAGTTTCTTTTTTCTTAGGTGCAGAAAAATAGCTAATATCTTGATAGTCAATCTTATCGTAATGAACTTTTGCCCAGGTCGGCTCTTCTATAGTTAGCCAGTACTCATAGGCTTTAAGCCTACTTTCAAGCATCCATTCAGGTTCATTTTTTCTAGCAGAAATCGCTCGTATAACATCTTCATTAAGGCCCTTAGCAAAGGTTTCGGTTTCAATTTGAGTGACAAAACCATATTTGTACTCTTTGCTATAGGGTTGGTCGGACGGAGTTTTTGGCTTATTAAGATCGTTTTTATTCACTGAGCTTCCTGTCTATCTACTGTATCTATTTTTTTAGAGATCTTCTTCGTGGGCATTTCAAGAATAGCTCCTAAAGAAAGACTCTTTAAAAAATTCACTAAATTTTTATTCAATACCGAAATGGGGCTAACAATATTACATCGCCCAATCAATCCACACTCCCCAGACTTTAAGCATTTAGCCAACTCTTGAGGTCCTAAAATCATTTCACTGAGTTCAAAAAAAGTTTTTCTCGATAAGTCGGTCACGAGTTGGTAACCACCGTGAGCACCCTGCTCAGATTTTAACCATCCATGACTCGCCATAATTTGCATCACTCGGGCGGTGGCATCAAAAGGAGTCCCTAGACTCTCGCTAATTTCTTTAACTTGCGAAAGCTGTCCTGCCGGAATCTCTGACATATACTTCAGAGCCATGAGGGCATACTCCACTCGTCGATTAACTTTTAACATATTCTCCCTAGCATCCCATCCTCAATATCTCGCTACGATTACTCTTCTTGGTAGCTTGGATATACACATCCACTGACACAATCGGTCCTATTTAATGCCAACAGATCTGATCTCGTAGTTTATTATTTATTTAATAAATTAAAATACTTACAAATTAAGCAAAACTGTCTTTGATTGGCAAGATAGATCATTTTCAATTAGATTTCAACTTCAAATAGGTTAAATTAGTACTTATTTATATGTTTCTCGAACAAAACTAATGCGATCAGTCACATACGAAATCACCTGATAATTCAACAACTCTGTATTAGAAACCAAAGCCTATGATGAATCCCTTTTTTCGACTGATCCGAATCAGCATAACCGTCTTACTTTTTACTTTTTTGACATGGATGGGTCTACGCTGGGCGGGAGTAAATACCTTATATCAAGCCCTAGACCACCCGCTTTTAAAACCAAAATTTACTCTTATTGCTCAAGGAGGAGAGGATCTCCCCCCTAATAGCTTGGCGTTTTTTGAAAAAATGCAAAAGCTTTCTCCCAAAATTTTGGTCAAAGCCGACGTCATGATGACAAAAGACGCTCATTTGGTTCTTTTCCGTGAAAATAATCTGAAAAACCTAACTAATGGCACGGGTTTTGTTCACTCTTCTACTCTCGAAGAATTAAAAAAACTAGAGTATAAAACAAAGCCTGAGTTAAACCTTGAAAAACAAAATATTTTAACTCTCGAAGAGTATTTTCAACTCTTTCCACACAATAAAACCCTTTTAAACATTGCTGAACAAGATCCTGCTAGAATCTTTAATCTTAAAAAAATTATTGAGACATACGACCAAAAAGAGAACCTCATCTTTATGTCGGATTACCCAGAGCCGTTGAAATTTCTCCGACGAGAAAGTCCTCGCTCTCTGTTTTCGCTACCCACCACTGAATACGTTCAAATTAACGTTCTCTCTTCTTTATTTTTAGAGCCCTTAGCAAGAATGAAGGCCGATCTCGCCGTTGCTCCTCTAAAAACCAAAAACAACAGAACTTTATTAAGTGAACGCGTTGTTGATGAATTCAAAAGAAGACAAATCAAACTTATTGTAATTAACAATGATTCCATCCCTGAGTGGTTAAAAAGTAAAATGGATGGAGTTTTGACAACTCGTCCTGAGAATTACCTCTCTCAACTGTAGTCTTGGACAACCCCTCAATTGATGTTTACAATACTTTAACGAAGTTTTTTAAATTCTTCTTTTGAAAAATCAATTTTAGGGGATTTTATGATCAATCAAGCACATGCCGCAGAACAAATTAAACCCATGGTTTCTCTTTCTCATTGGGACGCAATTTTTGCAGCAAGCCCTATTGTTCAATTTGCACTACTCACATTGGTATGCATGTCGATCATCACTTGGGCGATTATTTTTACTAAAAGAAAACAACTCAGCAATATTCACGAAGCCGACGAGCCTTTTTTACAAGATTTTTGGCGAGCCAATTCTCTCGACGAAATTTATAACAATTTAGAAAATCATCCTGATAGCTCCATGGCTAATATTTTTAGATCCGGATATGCTGAGCTTCGTAAAATAGCCGATTCAAATTTGGCCGATAAAGAATCAGATCTTGCTTCTCCCAAACTTTCAGGAAGCGATAACTTGGAGCGTGCCTTGAACAAAGCTTTGCAAAGCGAAATTTCAAATATGGAATCTCGTCTAAGTTTTTTAGCCACAACGGGGTCATCGGCTCCTTTTATTGGATTATTCGGAACAGTCTGGGGAATCATGAACAGCTTCTCGGCAATCGCCGCATCAAACAACACCAGCCTCGCCGTCGTCGCCCCCGGTATCGCCGAGGCG
>JAGRAA010000113.1 GCA_020435185.1 Bdellovibrionales bacterium
TCCTGAAGGATACCATTTTGCGGATTCAATAATCAAATTTAGCGTTTCAAGGTTCATTTATTTTAAAAGTATTTTTCTAATGATGTAGAGTTTAATTTGATGGAGGGGGTTTTTATATCCAAACCATAGTTTTTTTACAACGGTTCGGTTCAAGTAAGCATCAAATTGAATATTATACGGAGCTGCTAAGACAGGTCCTCGTTTTAATATGATTTTTAATATTTCAGTAGCTGCAATTCCTGAGCTCAGTTGACAGCCCATCATAGTCGAGGGGGCTTTCTTGTTTTTGAAATCAACTTTAGAGTAATCGGCAAGGTATTTTTGATGAATCCCCGAAAGACTAAGGCCCGCTAAAAATCGAATGGCCTTTTCTTCGGGATCGTTTGTTGAAGATAGGCCAAAATATTGATCGAAGGTCATTTTTCCGGGGAGGAAATTCATCAAGGCGGCACCCATACCCACGGGGCCCACTGTGGTTACTGGGATATTCATTTTTCGAGCTAAAGGAAACAAAAGCTCTCTGATCGGGATACAAAAAAAGTCTAGTCCATCCAGATAAACATCACTTCCAGATAAAAACGATTCAAGGTTGTCTTCGTTTATCCCTTGATCGTAAACCTCAATATTAATATTAGGATTTATGTCTAAAGCCATATTTTTTAAGATTTCAGTTTTGGGTTTTCCGATGGAGCTTACAGTCGCTCCAATTTGACGGTTAAAATTAGCCAATTCAAATTGATCGAAGTCTGCAATGCGAAAGTTTTCGACTCCTAATCGAGCGAGAGTCAAAAGGTGTACTCCTCCAACACCTCCCATGCCTGCTATGGCGATACGAGCAGATTTTAAACGCTTTTGCTCTTCTTCTGTGACCCAGCCTAAATTTCTAGAAAAAGCCAAATTATAGTCAAACTGCGGCAAAACCTCTCCTCCTTGAGAGTTTAAATTTTATCATCGTTCAATTATTTAATGCATTAAAAAAAAATAGAAGGACAGTCTTGATTTTTTGCCTTTTAACCACAGATTCTCAATGGTAATATGCCAGGACGTTCTTCGGGAGGTAATATGAAAAATCTAGAAGATTCTGTAATTAGCGAAGATTTTCCTTTAACTGATGCGATAAAAGCTGAAGTTCAAAGCAAAATTGAGTACATCGAGCAGCATACCAATAAAGCTTTTCCAATTAATGTTTATCTTAGTAAAGAAGGGAAAAACTTTGTGGTAAAATTTCGCGCCCATGTTGGCAAAAAGGATATTGAAGTTTCTCATGAAGATGAAGATTTCTATGTCTCTTTGAATAAAGCGAAACAGCATTTTATGAAAAGAATTAATGATCAAAAAGAACGAGAAGTCGCGAAAAGGACTCATAAGTAGTTTTTGAATCATAGAAAGGTCTCAAAGAGGTTGTTGTGAAGCATTTTCAGTGGATTTTGATTTTTTCATTTTTGTTTTTAGGTTGCCAAAGTTCGGAGAAGAGCTTCACAACAGAACACAACAAACAGGTTCGTCATGGATGGGTTATTTTTTCAGGACCTAGACCGACTAAAGATGACGAGAAGAGCTCTGAGGTCTTAGCTCGTGGAGAAGCGCTTTACAAAAAGCATTGTATTCAATGTCATGGAGTAAATGGAAAGGGTGATGGACCAAGGGCCGAGATCTTAAACATTAAGCCGGCTAATCTAACCGCACTTACTAAAGATGAGCCTAACCATTATTTGCTATTTCAAATTAACCAGGGTCGAAGCAATATGCCGAGTTGGAAAGACGTTTTGTCTTTAAAACAAAGTTATGATCTTGCAATATATATTCAAAGTCTAAAATCGAAAGAATAAAGGGCAAAAAAAGAGTCGATGATAACATTGAAGTTGAGCTCAGCTTTGCAAGACCAATTCAAAGTATTAAATCATCGACTCTAGTCTAAAATAACGCAAAACGTTAATTTATCATCAGGTTTCTATATAACAGAGGCTTATCTAAAAAATTGAAATCAATACAAGGTGGTCTTTATTTTTTTAATGGGTGGGATCGATTAATGATTTGAGAAAGTTGTCTTAAATTGAGGTGAGTGTACTTTTCAGTGGCAGCCAAACTGCTGTGGCCGAGGAGCTCCTGTAGGGTTCTGAGGTCTGTACCGTCAGAAAGAAGATGCGTGGCATAGCTATGGCGCAAAGCATGGGGGGATAAGGGCTTTAAAAGTCCCGCTTGAGCTCCACGGGAGCGAATAATCTGATAGCCTACGCTTTGGCTTAGGGGTTGGTGTCCAAATAAATACACTGATTTTTCGGTGTTTTCCTCTAGATCTAACAGAGCTTGAAAGCATAAGCGAGGGAGGACAATGAGTCGTTCCTTATTGCCTTTTCCTAGGATAATAAGTGAACGATTGGATTTAATATTTTCGCGTTTGAGATGGCAGGCTTCAGAGATTCGGAGCCCTCCTCCATATAGGAGGCAAAAGAGGGCGTAGTCTCTGTGGTAATGCTCTTTGCCCCTAGACAGGTCTTCTTTAAAGCTTGATAGAATTGATAAAATTTCATCTATAGATAGAAAGCGAGGGACTTTCTTAGGCACCTTTGGTGCATAGATTTGTGTGGCTAAATTCTTTTTTGTCCATTGATTCTTGAAAGCCCAGCTTAGAAAGCTTTTTATGGAGGAGGCTTTTCGATTGCGGGAGGCGAGAGATAGACTAGACCATTGGCTTTGTTTTTTTTTGATCGCTTCAAGGAGGCTCTCTTCAGAAATATCTTGAGGAAAATCAAATGAATTTTGTTTATTCAAAGTGGGGGTTGAAAAAATATCTTGGTCAATTAACGAAATCCTAACAAAATTTTCACCATAAATAGCCTCAAAAAGCTGGTTGAGATCTATAATATAGGCTCTCAATGTGTGAGGGCTTATATTTTCTATATTTATAAGTGATTCCAGATATTTAACTGCTAATTGGGGCCAAAATTTAAGCATGGTAACTGCCTGATTTCATTGCATTCATAACTTATTTTCGTAAAGAATTTACTGCATTGCAAAAATTTCTTGCATTTTTTTCTGGAAATTGATACAAAGCAACTAACGCTACGTATCAAAACGATACATAAGATGAACGTTAACACGACAAAGGGGTTGTTCGTATGTCAGATATCAATAAAATCCTCCCTCCGAGTGATCAACAGTTATTGGGTAATCCACTCAATCCAACAATTATCGATGATAAAAAGATCGTATATAAGTCTGAGGCCATGCACCAGCTTATGCACATGGTAACTAGAGTCGCTCCTAGTAATGCTACCGTGTTGATTTTGGGTGAAAGTGGAACAGGAAAAGAGCTTGTTGCTCATCAAATCCATGAAAAAAGTAAAAGAGCTAATAAACCATTTGTAGCTATAAACTGTGGAGCCTTAAGAGAAACTCTTTTAGAGAGTGAACTTTTTGGTCATGAGAAAGGCGCATTTACAGGAGCCTATACTAGAAAAATCGGTTTGGCTGAAATGGCAAGTGGTGGAACCTTGTTTTTAGATGAAATCGGTGAAATGAGCCACGGTATTCAAGCTAAACTTTTACGATTTTTACAAGAAGGAGAAATCTATAGAGTAGGTGGTAAAGAGCCTATTAAAGTAGATATTCGTCTTATCTCCGCTACAAATAGAGAACTAGATCAAGAGGTTGTAAAAGGTAATTTTAGAGAAGATCTTTTTTATCGAGTGAACACAATTACGTTAAGTGCACCTCCTTTACGTCGTAGAAAAGAAGATATCGCTGTTTTGATTCAACACTTTTTAAGACAAGGTCCTCATACTTATTTAAATAGAGGGCTAAGAGTGTCTGATGAAGCCGCTATTGTTTTGCAAAAGTACGATTGGCCAGGGAATATCCGTGAGCTTCAAAACGTTTGTGAAAGAATGCAAATTTTAGCTGACGGTGAAGAAATCACAGTTAATGATCTTCCTGAGTCTATTAAAAACCCAGATCAAAAAGTTGTTATCGACGATTATGATCCTACAATGCCTCTTCATGAGCTTGAAAAGCGTTATATACTAAAAGCGTTAAGTTATTTTGAAGGAAATAAAACTCAAGCGGCTAATGCTTTAGGAATTACGATTAAAACTCTTTATAATAAACTTCATGAATATGGAGAGTTTGATAGATTCGCTGTTCATTCGCGACCAGCTTCTAAATCTTCTTAATTTAAATTTAACAAAGATATTAAAAAAAAGCCAGAAGTTTCTTCTGGCTTTTTTTTTAGCTAGTTTAACTTTGAATGGGATCCGTCACAGCGAGGAGCGTTTTTACTATGCTTACATTGGCATAAAACCATGGCTCCGTCTTTTTCTGCAGTAAAAACCACGGGAGAAAACCCAGTTCCGGAATGTTTACCATCACAGAAGGGTTGATTGGTAGAGTTGCCGCAGGCACACCACATATAGGTTTTGCCCGCTTCTACTTGCACCACGGCTCCTTGTTTGGATGCAATCTTTGGATCAGGCATTAGAAGTATCCGCCTTCCTCGTCGTCTTGGTCATCATCAATTTCAGAATAGCTGTCGAGGTCCATATCATCTTCTCGATCATCATCTTCCATATCATCCATAATGTTGTCTTCACTCATTGTGAAGTCGTCTTCTTCAATAAGATCTTCATTAAGGCTAGATGAGGAAAGCTCGTCCACGGTATCCATGGCGTCATCGTCATTTAAATCTTCTAAAATATCGGACTCTTGTGGATTTGCGGCATCCACTATGTCATTGCGAAGATCATCGGCTCGAAAAAGATCTGCTGCTGGAACGGGAGCTTTAGACTCCGCGGCTATTTCATTCAATTCAGGAGCTTTTGGTTTTACAAGCTTTTCTTTTGCCGGCTTTGCCTTAGGAGCTACTTTTTTTGTAGCTT
>JAGRAA010000114.1 GCA_020435185.1 Bdellovibrionales bacterium
ATTTTTTATAAATCTATTGTTCACAACTTTGAGTTCCTACATAGTGATAGTTTCCAATTTCATCTAGCCAATACTCTCCTCTAAAGGGCCAGTATTCATAACCATTCTGAACGTAATAGTCTCTTTCGTTATCTTCGTCCACCTGGACATCAGATAAGGTCTTTCCAGCCATTCTCTTTTTCAAATATTCTTTTTTACCTTTTAACATTTCAAAACGGATAAATCCCTTCTGTTCAAAAAGGTCAAATAATTCATTTTTAGTCGCAAGAAGTTGATCTCTTACGACCCTTCCGGCTTTCTGTTTTGCTTTTTTAATTCTGTTATTGATAATTTTTACCGAATACTTACCTATTGCTGAATTTTGCCAGTACGTATCCATTTGTTTGATTCTATCTAGTTCGGATTCCACTTTCTTTATGTATTGAAATGAACTTTGAAATTCACCCATTTTATATATTTTACGAGCCACAAGAAAAGGGATACCATATTTGGCTTTGTCTATTTTTCCACCAATTTTACGAACGTCCTCTTCAACTATAGCTACATCATTATAGTATTTCATCGGATCTCTAACTGTTTTTAAATACGATCTGATATCTTGGTATACTGGCTTGTATATTTTTGTATATAAAGTTAGAACTTTTTCCATTTCATCATACTTGCATATATATAGATACACTATTGCTCTAAGCAATAAGGATTCCGGTAAATAATAATTTTCATAGTAGTCAGAATGTAAACTTAAAAAGTTACTTAATGCCGATCTAAATCTCCCGGCCCGTAAATACGCCCAACTGCTTTCAAATAAGGTGTCATGCCATAGCTCATTATCTTTAGGAACATCTCTATAGGCGTCTATTGATTCATCCCATTTTCCTGCTTGGTAGTAGGTCCTGGCCTTACCAACTATTCCTGCCACCCTAACCGTATCATTCACTTTTCTATCAGCTCGATAATCTACTAATTTTTCAAATTCTTGAATTGCTCTTTGAGTTTTGTCTTCATAGGCGTAAGCCATTGCTTTATCGTATAGCGCTCTGGAATAATAATTAGAATCCTGTCCGACTCTATCAAAGCTTCTGGTTGCATTAAGATACTGATGATTTCTCAGCTGAATCTGCCCTATCCTATAAAACAACATATCTCTATGAACTTTAGGAAATTTATCAATGTCAATTTTAGACATGGCATAATTTAATAGCGTATCATCTCCAAGATAGTCAGCAGCCAACGACAATTTCTCCAAACTCTGTCGAACATATTTATTATTTCCCTTGCTGACCACGTTGATAAATTGAAAAGCAGAAATCTGATTGAGTTGCATTTTGTACAACATAAGCCCCAGTATATACCTTATCTGCATTGCCTTGTCTCGATATCGAGGGACATGGCTTAACTGAAACAATCGAATCGAAGCCTTTTTATATTCTCCTTTTTTTGCCAGTATTAATGCCTCAGCCAAATCCCGACTATTCGATCTTTGTTTCGACCGAGGGATTCTACGACGTTTACTCTTTTTGACATTTCTTTGAGCAAGGAGAGTGCTGTTTTCTTGCTCCAAAAGATCATCCAATGCCACCGAAAGAGGGTCAACTTCAACAATGGGTAATTCTATGACCGGTGCTCCAGAAGATTGATTTGAAAAAGGCACTTCTATTAGTAATAAGCTTATTAATATTAAACCAAAACGTCTCATCTATATTCAGCCTCCGGAAAGAAGAAACTCACTCCAGCCGAAATAAAAAGGTCGAATTGGTTTTGGGTCACAAAACCCGAAGCAGCGCTGGAGGAAGTGACTTGAGCACCATAACTATTCAAAACAAAGTCCCACCTAAAAGACATTGCTTTTGACAATGCGAAAATTTGCCCTGTTCCTAAATGAAAAGTTGGCGATTGGCTTACTCCTGTATCGGTCATCCCAGCTCCCGCAGAGAAATATATATCAAAAGGTACTACAGCCATATTTACCAATGACATTTTTCCGTATATTGGAGACCATTTTAAAGCGCCGCCTACGAAGCTAGCCGGAGTAACCAAACTTGTTGTTTTAACGTCTCTATTACGAAGTCCTCTAGTTGCATCTTTTTCATTTGAATTGAGAGACATATATATAAGCTCAAAACCGATTTTAGTGGTGAAGTAGTAACCGGCTCGTAATTGCAGCCCTAGATTATTAAAAAACGGATTGTTTAAACTAAATGTCCCCCCTAAACCAAGTTCAAAACGACCTGACTTTGGGAGAAATCTTCTTTGTATGACAGCAATATCGTTGAAGGGAGCTAAATTAACTAGATCCGACAACTTATCAAAGTCTTCTTCTTTTCTTGCTTTTCTTTTTGGTGGCGCTTGCTTTGTTTTTTCAACCTGCTCTGCTTTATCAAACTTATCATAAAGAGATTCAACGTCGCCTAAATCTTGGGAGAAACTAATTTCTGAAAATCCCAAAGACCCAAATATTAACACAACCCTAAAGAAGTAAATTATTTTTTTATGCACCTTCACATCTACAACCTTTTTAAATGCAAACAATCGCAGTTGCTTCTAATAAGATAACGAAATGTTTATAAAAATAGTAGGTTAGTAAATCGAACTAGACTTTATAGTAATAAAACAAGACCTATATTAAACGAAGGGTTTATATATAGTTTTTCAGAAAATGCACTATATGGTTGCGGTGAAGATCCCGTCGCTAAACTAATAGATGTAGGATCAGGACCTTGGTAAGTAAATACAGATAAATCAATTCTTAAAGCCACATTGCTTGAATAATAAAGACGCTGTCCCATAGTAAGCGTTACCACAGGATTTTGTTTTTCTCCGATGGTAATCATGCCAGCTCCTCCACCAAAGTAAAGCGAGAGGTTCATTATCGTCTGTTTGGATAAACTAATTTTTCCGTAATAGGCTGTGTAATGATAGTTTAAAGAGAACATACTTTTTGGACTTGGAGCTAGGCTGGCGTCAAAGGTATTTGGGGCTTCTAACCCTTCCCCTCTTTTTAATTGCTCACCATAGGTAGACAAGCCTCCGGCCATAGAATTAAACAGTAACTCAACTCCATTCGTTTCATCGATATGATAACCTATTACTCCACCGTAGTTTAAAGTATTATAAAAAGCCTCATTTAATGAAAGTCCCGCATTTAAAACAAATTCTACTCGACCCTTGGTTTCTACTAATCGAGAGCGCACTATCGCTGGATTATCGAAGACCGGCAAAACAGATTCTCTGGCCAATTCTTCTTCATCGAACTCAATAGTTTCAGCAACTAGGATTTGCGGAAGACACAACGAAAACACTAAAAAAAGTAAAATTCTTTTCATATCCCTAATAATAGCCAAGTCTGCTAAGAGTTGTCTATTTTTAGCAATTACCTGGTCATTAGTAGGGTTGTTATCTAATATTTGCCCTTAATAGGTCTTGCAAATGTAAAAGACCAACTGGTTTTTTTGGATTAACCCCAGACTTATCCACAACAAATAAGCTCTGAATAGAGAATTGCTCCATTACAAAAAGTGCCTTTTCTGCCAACTCGTTTACATCTATTGTTTTAGGATTGCTGCTCATATTCTTTTCGGCATTCTCCACAAAGGGCTCTTTGCTTTTTTCTAAACGTCTCCGAATATCCCCATCCGTAATAATTCCAACTATTTCTTCCTGAGAATTTAAAACCCCCGCAACACCTCTTACCTCTTTTGACGTCATTAGACTAATAACAGTGGTCATATCTTCGTTAAGTCCTACCAAAGGTAAAGAGTCTCCTGAATGCATGACATCTTCTACTTTGGTCAACAATTTTCTCCCCAAACTTCCCCCAGGATGTAACTCTGCAAAATCCTCTCTTTTAAAACCCTTTTTCTTTAAAACTGCCATTGCCACAGCATCGCCTAAAGCCAACGTAAGAGTAGACGAGGTGGTTGGAGCAAGTCCCAAAGGACAAGCTTCTTCTTTAAAGTAAATAGGCAACATGACTGAGGACGATCGAGCCAAGGTGCTTTCTTCTTTGCCCGTCATTCCGATAATTTTTACTCCATGTCGAGTTGCAAATTTTAATACAGGGAATAATTCATTAGACTCACCCCCATAACTTATGGCCCACAAGACATCATCATTTCCTAAAACACCAAGGTCTCCGTGAATGCTTTCTGCAGGATGAAGAAAGAAAGAAGGAGTTCCTGTAGACGCCAGTGTTGAACTTATTTTTTGAGCTATATGGCCCGATTTACCCATTCCTGTCGTTATAACCTTACCCTTGCACTCACAGATCAAGTTCACTACTTTCTCAAAATTATCATCAATAAGCTCCACCGCCTTAATAAGAGCATCAGCCTCTACCCTTAAAACGCGACGTCCTTCTTCGATAATATTCATATAATGATTCCTTTTTCTTTTTCTGCTCTAGACTTTTTACTCATAGCTTTTACGGTTTTTTTTCGACTTGAATTCGCAAATCCTTTTGTCTTTTTTTGGTTAGATAAAGAAGCCTCTACAAAACTAACAAACAAAGGATGAGGACTTAAAGGTTTTGATTTAAACTCAGGGTGAAATTGGACGCCTACAAACCAAGAGTGTTGAGAGATTTCAATAATTTCAACAAGGTCTCTTTCTACACAAACCCCTGATAAAGTGATCCCATTTTTTTCAAAAATAGGCTTATATCTATTATTAAATTCATATCTATGCCGATGGCGCTCATAAATATCAGACTCTCCGTAAATCTCGTTTACTCGAGATCCTTCTTTTAAGTGGCATGGGAACGCTCCCAATCTCATTGTGCCACCTTTATTTTTTTCATTTTTCTGTTCATCCATAAAATCAATGACAATATTTTTACTCTTCTTCTTAACAGATTCAGAAAATTCTCTAGATACCGCATCATGAAACCCACATACATTTCGAGCAAATTCTATGGCTGCCAATTGCATTCCATAACATATCCCAAAGAAAGGAATATCTTTTTCTCGAGCATATTTTATGGCCGTAATTTTTCCCTCTATACCGCGCTCGCCAAATCCACCAGGAACCAACACGCCATCTACATCCACCAACATCTTCGAAACATTTTTATCAGTGATTTTTTCAGAATCTATATAAATAACATCAACTTGAGATCGATTTTCTATTCCTCCATGAACAAGGGCCTCATGAAGAGATTTATAACTTTCTTTTAAGTCTACATATTTACCAATGATTCCAATTCTAACGGTCTCTTTCGGAGAATTCATTTTATCTACAAAATTTGTCCACCCTGACATATCCGAGGAATGCACATCAAGCCCTAATCTACTCAGAACCAACTCATCTAGTTTTTCTCTCTCTAACGCTAATGGAACTTCATAAATAGATTTAGAGTCCGTTGCAGCGATAACATTCTCAGGACGAACGCTACAAAATAAGCCGATCTTTGACTTAATCTCAGGCGGAATAAATTTTTCGCTTCGACATATTAAAAAATCAGGCTGAATACCTACTTCTCTTAGCTCTTTTACCGAATGCTGAGTGGGTTTACTCTTTAACTCACCGGCGCTAGCAATATAAGGAATAAAAGTAACATGAATAAATAGCGTGTTTTCCGTTCCTAGATCCACTCTCATCTGCCGTATAGCTTCTATAAAAGGAAGACCTTCGATATCACCCACGGTTCCACCAATTTCGATAATACCAATCTCAGAACCTTGAGCCGCTTCAAAAATACGTGCCTTGATTTCATTTGTGATATGAGGAATAACCTGAACCGTTCCCCCGAGGTACTCCCCTCTTCTCTCTTTTGCGATCACATTTTCATAAATTTGACCAGTGGTTACACTATTCGATCTAGTTAAGGTATTTGAAGTAAATCTCTCATAATGCCCTAAATCTAAGTCGGTTTCAGCCCCATCGTCAGTCACATAAACCTCTCCGTGCTGCAACGGAGACATTGTTCCTGGATCTACATTAATATAAGGGTCACACTTCATAAGACTCACCTTATAACCACGAGCCTCAAGAAGAGAACCTAAGCTTGCCGCACTCAACCCTTTTCCAATAGAAGATATCACCCCACCCGTAACAAAAATAAATTTTTGCACGAGTGGCTCTTTAGTTGATTTTAGAGGATCCACTTTCTTATTAACTTTTGTTTTTCTGCTCAAAACTTGAGAACGTTTTTTTATCTGTTTCTTAGTCTTCTTTTTTGCCATTTTTACTCCTAAGAATTTCCTTTTCTTAATATTGCCTCTACTTTTTCAATATCTTCCGGGTAATCCACTCCCCATGATTCATGATCTACCTTTAAAACTTTAATCTTTGCTCCCAAATAAAGAGCTCTTAATTGTTCAAGACCTTCAGCTATTTCTACACCGGCAGGTTCACACTCACAGAATTGTTTTAAAAAGGATTTTCTATAAGCATATAAACCAATATGCTTTAATCCCAGTTGACTTACGGCATCTTTTGAATTTCTTGAAAAAGGTATTGGGTATCTACTAAAATAAATGGCGTTTTGATCTTTATCGACAACTATCTTTGCCGTAGCCAAAGATTCCAAATCTTCTTTATTTTTTATAGGCCTAGCAAGAGTGGCCATTGGTAAATCCTCATCCCTCTCAAAGCAAGAGACCAATAAATCTAAAATCTCTCCATTCACGGTGGGCTCATCACCTTGAATATTCACAACAACATCGACATCCCTATTTTTAACGGCCTGCCAAACTCTATCGCTCCCTGATGGGAGCTCAGAATCCGTCATTACAGCCAAAGCACCAAGACTTTTTGCCAATTCAAAAATTTCGTTATGATCAGTGGCCACCAGAATATCGGTGATTTTAGAACTCGTTTTCACGCCCTCAATAACCCACTGCAAAAGGGGTTTTCCGCCTATCCTAGCTAAAGGTTTCCCAGGGAATCTTGTAGACCCATATCTAGATGGAATTACTCCTACTACGCGCATTTACAACTTTTACCCCCGGAGTCGGGATTAATCAAGCGTTGATCCATTCTTTGAAAATAAATTCTTTAACCTCTTGAACCCCCATTCGCTTAAGGGCTGAGATTCGAAAAAAAATGATTTCCGGAGAGCTCTGTGCTTTTAAAACTTCGACCCGTCGTTCTTGTTGGGAACGGGACAATTTATCAGATTTATTGAGTAAAACCACTAAAGGCATGCCATTTTCCACACACCAATTAAAAATCAAATTTTCATCTACGCTCCAATCACGTCTAATATCCATGATCAACAAAGCGCCAACCAACGATTCCCTTTCGGCGATATACTCCTCAACCATTTGAGACCAATTGCGAATCAATTTTTTTGAAACTTGAGCAAATCCATAGCCAGGAAGGTCTACTAAAACATACTTATCCTCTGCTTTAAAAAAATTAATCGATTGAGTTTTTCCAGGAGTGTTACTTACAAAAGCCAATTTCTTTCTGTTAAAGAAAGCATTCACAAAAGAGGATTTTCCAGAATTAGACCTTCCAAACAAGGCCACTTCTGGCAAACTCGTTTTCGGATAATGATCCTTATTTGTCGCCGATAATATAAATTCTACTTTAGACATGATTTTAAACGTTCCTTTGGAAACATTACATACTCTGTCTGTGCTAAATTCGAAACTTCTTTTCCCAAAATTGAAAAAAAATCCCCTCAAATGGGCATAAATTCCAGCAAGCATGGTCTTTTTTTTGAACTGATCAGGCCCTAAAAGGAGAATTATATGAATCACCCAAAATCAACGAACTTGTCACAATATAAATTAAGGCTGACTGCTGAGGACGGACAAAAAGAATATATCCTGGGAGACTACAACTTATTTGGATCATCCCCTGGATGCACCCATAGAGTTCCTTCGCTGGATCCAAAGCATTTTATTATCGAAAAGAAGGGCGATTACATTGAGTTAAAAGATTGCAATACAAAAAAACTCTTCCTCAACAAAACGCACACGATGGCTTCTATACTGCAAAACCATGACCTTTTATATACCAACGATCTAGAGTTCCAGCTTCTAAAAGATACACCAGAAAAAGATACGTTTCTAAATAGCAAGAACCATAAATGGCAACTGATCTTAGACAAGATACCTTCCATTGCAAAATCAGATTTTACGGTAACCATTCTTGGAGAATCAGGGACAGGAAAAGAACTCATGGCCCGTAAAGTCCACCAACTGTCATTGCGTTCAGAAGGACCGTTCATAAGCTTAAACTGTAGTGCATTGAGCTCAAATCTAATAGAAAGTGAGCTTTTCGGACACAAAAAGGGAAGTTTTACCGATGCCTCTTGCAACAGAAAAGGTGCGTTCGAAGCCGCCAAGGGAGGAACATTGTTTTTAGACGAAATTGGTGATCTTCCCATAGATCTACAACCTAAACTTTTAAGAGCTTTAGAGAATGAAGAGATTCGTCCAGTAGGGAGTGATGAAATCAAAAAAACTGATGTGCGAATTATCGTGGCCACTCACCACAACTTACATTCCAAGGTGATAGCTGGATCCTTTAGACAAGATTTGTTTTTTCGCTTAAACGTCATTGAAATCACCATGCCTACTCTCAAAAACAGAATAGAAGATTTTGAGTCCATTTTTTATCAATTTGCCAAACAATTTAAGATCGGCTTCTCTCACGGAGCCATTCAACTTTTAAAAACCCACAACTGGCCAGGAAATATTCGAGAATTAAAAAACGTTGTTCAGCGTGCAGCAGCACTATCCTCCAATAAAAAAATCTCTGAAAATGATCTTTCAGAACTAATAAGCCCATTGGAACAACCCAATTTAGTAGATTCGGTAAACAAGCTGAGTGGTCACAAGCAAAAAAATTTAATAAAAGAAATCGAACGTCAACTTATTATAGAAAAATTGAAAGAATTTAAAGGGAGCCAAAGACAGACCGCCGAATATTTAGGAATACCCAAAAGCACTTTACATGATCGAATAAGAAAGTACCAAATTAACTTAGAAAGTTTGATTTAAAAAAATTTACCCCAAAGTCATCATCAAAAAACCACAAAATGCAGGATTATTGGGCGACAAGCTTTTACCCACTTTGGACTTCATTAACTTAATATCCTTTCGATATTCTTTATAAAAATCCCAAGTGGGTAGAGGCTGATACTTCAAATCGAGATCAAGATGATCAATGATTAACTTTGTAGTTGTTGGCTTGATAAAAACTTCTTTTTGAGGCTTGTGATAGGCCTGAACAGCGGTGACCAATGGCCATTTCGCTAATTTATGCTTTCTTAATTCGGACACCAACAATTCAAATCCATATTTTTCTTTTCCGTGAAGAATTTCGTAATAGGCTTCAACAAGAGTTTCTTTACTTTTATTGCTTAACGTCTTTATCAAGTCTCTAAATTTTGGTTTTTCAAACATGGACACCATTGTAGATCGGGCAATCAACTTTGTTACATTAGATAAAACTTCTTCCTCATCATCAAACTGAGATTTTGAAAAACTCGTTTTTGCAAATTCGGTGAGCTTATCCATTTTGTGCTTTTTTCCTATTTCAACCATTTCAGGATGCTTGAAGCCTCCTGGATACATTTTTAAAAATTCTTTTTCCGCAGCTTTTAATGCTCTTAAATTCACAGACGCCCCCTTTTGGGAATTTCTTTATATATATTTTATAAATTATGGATT
>JAGRAA010000115.1 GCA_020435185.1 Bdellovibrionales bacterium
ACTCCCCGAGGCCAGCGAACGCAATGAAGGAAAGATTTTGATCGATGGTAATTCGGCAGCCGCCGCAGGGCTTTTAGCTGGAGGCTGCACATTTATGTCTTGGTATCCCATTACTCCAAGTAGTTCAATTGCAGAGAATTTTATGCAGTATTCTTACAAATTCGGAAAAAAAGAAGGCAAAAACACTCGTGCCATCGTTCAAGCTGAAGATGAGCTCTCTGCAATAAGCATGGTGCTGGGTGCAGGATGGGCCGGATCACGGGCAATCACCTGCACTTCGGGCCCTGGCGTATCATTAATGGCAGAAGCCGCAGGGCTTAGCTATTTCGCTGAAGTTCCCGCCGTTATCTGGGACGTTCAAAGATGTGGTCCCTCGACAGGCTTACCAACGAGAACCCAACAAGGAGATATCACTTCAGCAATATTTTTATCTCATGGTGACACTCAACATGTTGTTTTAATACCAGGTTCTCCTTGTGAGTGTTTTGAGTTTGGACAAACCTGTTTTGATTTAGCCGAACGCTTACAAACTCTAGTTGTTGTTCTCAGTGATCTCGATTTAGGTATGAATAGTTGGACTTGTCCTAGTTTGAAATTAGAAAATAAACCCTTTGATCGAGGAAAAGTTAAAACGGCCAATGATCTTCAAGAAGGATTTGGACGATTCGTTGACAGTGACAACGATGGAATTGCTCCAAGAACCCTTCCTGGCACACCCAGTGACTATGCAGCTTATTTCTCTAGAGGAACGGCACATGATGATTTTGCTAAATACAGTGAAGATGCCGATAACTATCAACGTCTGATGAACCGTTTACAAAGAAAATTTGAAACCGCAAAAACCTTGGTGCCCAAACCTATCATTGAGAAATCTTCAATGAATTCAGGAAAAGTTATTTCTATTGTCACTTATGGAACCTCTGATTCTATCAAATCTGAATTAAAAGAGCTTCTTGCTCAAAAAAATATTCATATTAACTACATGAGACTCCGAGCCTTTCCTTTTAGTAAAGAGGTTGAGAATTTTATTAATGTAGATCACGAAGTCTTTGTTGTTGAGCAAAACCTACAAGGTCAAATGTTTAAAATTTTACGAACAGAGTGCTGTTTTAATCAAAACCTAAAATCTATCGCCTTTAGCAATGGATTACCTTTAGATGCTCGCAAAATCTGTGAAAAAATATTAGCTGCTCTGGAGATCAACAATGAACTGCAATAAAATTGGATTAAGTAAAAATGATTATAAGGGCGCCGAATCTACTCTTTGTACTGGGTGCGGCCATGATTCAGTGACAAACCATCTTATTAGTGCTTTGTTTCAACTCGATATCAATCCTCACCAACTCATAAAAATTTCTGGGATAGGCTGTTCTTCAAAGACACCTACTTATTTTTCAAACGCATCCTTTGGTTTTAACTCTATACATGGACGTATGGCTCCATTAGCGACAGGAGCCGGAGTGGCCAACAGACAATTAAAGGTAGTTGGTATTTCTGGCGATGGCGATACCGCCAGCATAGGCATAGGAGGCTTTGCTCACCTTATTAGAAGAAATATTCCGATGGTTTATATTGTAGAGAACAATGGTGTTTATGGATTAACTAAGGGACAGTTCTCTGCCACCGCAGACCTAGAAACCAAGGGCAAACACGGTGAAAAAAATGTCTTTGAAAACATCGATCTTTGTTCTCTCGCCATTGAATTGGGTTGTGGTTTTGTAGCCAGATCCTTTTCTGGAAATGCTAAAGAATTAGTCCCCTTGATAGAAGCCGCTTTTAAACATAATGGCACAGCCTTTATCGACGTCATCTCTCCTTGTGTAACCTTTGCTAACCATGATGGATCCACAAAAAGCTATAATTCTTTAAAAGAGACCTTAGAATCACTGCACACTATAGATTTTGTCCCAGAGT
>JAGRAA010000116.1 GCA_020435185.1 Bdellovibrionales bacterium
CCTGCTGAAACTCGTATGGGTAAAGGTAAAGGAAGTTTGGATTACTGGGAGGCAATTGTTCAACCAGGTAGGATTATGTTTGAAATTAACGGTATTTCTAGGGAGCAAGCTGAAGAAGCGTTTAGATTAGCTTCACACAAGCTCCCTGTGAAAACAAAATTTTTATCACGGGATTAAAAATGAAGTTTGTAGATATAAAAAATATGACTTTCGAAGAATTAGTTAGAAAAAAGAAAAGCATGAAAGAAGACTTGTTTGAGGTAAAGATGAAACACTCATTGGGTCAGCTGAACAATCCACTAGAAATTAGAGCAAAAAGAAGAGACATAGCTCGGGTAAATACAGCGCTTCATCAAAAGATGAAATAGTTCGTAAGGTGTACAGGAGAAGATAAATGAGTACTGAAGATAGCAAAAAACCAAGAGGTCGTAGAAACGAAGTTGTTGGAAGTGTTGTGAGTGATAAAATGGATAAAACTATTTCTGTTAAGATCTTTCGTCAGGTGAAACACAAAAAGTACGGAAAATTCATTCGTTTAAGCAGTGTTTTTAAAGCCCATGACGAGAACAACACGGCTAAGGTTGGTGACACTGTAAGAATTTTCGAAACACGCCCAATGAGTAAAACGAAAAGATGGAAGCTCGCTGAGATTCTAAATAAATAATAATTGGTAAGTTAAGGTAATAGGAGCAATAAAATGATTCAAATGCAGTCTAGATTAAATGTGGCTGATAACTCTGGAGCTAAAGAAGTTCAGTGTATCAAAGTACTAGGCGGATCAAAAAGAAGAACAGCATCAGTGGGCGACATTATTGTGGTCTCCATTAAAGATGCTCTTCCAAAATCTAAGGTTAAAAAAGGTGATGTAGCAAAGGCGGTTATCGTCAGAACTATTCACAAAATCAGAAGACCTGATGGAAGTTACATTCGCTTTGATGAGAATTCAGCAGTGTTGGTAAACAACAATAAAGAACCTATTGGAACGCGTATTTTTGGACCGGTTGCTAGAGAGCTAAGAGCTAAAAAGTTTGTCAAAATTATCTCTCTTGCCCCAGAAGTTTTATAAAAGAGGAAAAAGAAGTGACGTTATTAGAGCAAAAATACAAACAAGAGATTTCTAAGCAATTGCAGGCAGATTTGAAGCTTTCAAGCGCTATGCAGATCCCGAAACTAGAAAAAATAGTAATCAGTGTCTCCACGGGAGAGGCTGTAAAAAACCCTAAGTTATTGCATTCTATCGCTGATGAAGTTTCTGCAATTTCTGGCCAAAAAGCTGTGATTACGAAAGCAAAAAAGGCAATTGCGAACTTTAAGCTTCGAGAAGGAATGCCTCTGGGTGTTCGAGTGACTCTAAGAAAAGATAGAATGTGGTCTTTCTTAGAAAGAATGATTCATTTTACTATTCCTAGCGTGCGAGATTTTAGAGGTTTGCCTAATAAAGGCTTTGATGGTCGTGGGAATTACAATATGGGTTTGAAAGAACAGTTGGTTTTTCCAGAAATAGATTATGATAGAGTGGATAAAGTGCGTGGAATGAATATAACTTTTTGTACCTCGGCTGAAGTTGATGAGCATGGTAAAGCATTACTCGAGGCTTTAGGATTTCCATTTAAGAAATAAGGTTTTGAATAGGAGAAGTTTGAATGGACACAATTGGTGATTTTTTAACTAGAATTAGAAATGCTGGAATGGCGAAACACGATCGGTTAGATATTCCTAGTTCTAAGTCAAGAGTTGGTATCGCAAAAATTCTTGAAGATAAAGGATACATTCGCAGTTTTAAAGTAGCTAAAGATAATAAACAGGGATTAATGCGTGTTTACCTAAAATATGACAAAGAGGGTAATCATGTAATATCTCAGGTACATAGGATTTCTAAACCTAGTCGACGTGTTTACATTAGAAGTAATGAAATTAAACCCGTTCGTTCAGGTTTTGGTTTGTCTGTGTTAAGTACAAATAAAGGTATAATTAGTGGTGATGATGCCGCCAACCAAAATGTTGGTGGAGAGCTACTTTTTGAAATGTGGTAGGTTAAAATGTCTAGAATAGGAAGAGCACCAGTATTTTTTGATGATAAAGTTCAAGTGACGGTTACACCTAATAATGAAGTTGTTGTGAAGGGTGGAAAAGACACTGAAACGGTAAAGTTACAACCCACAATTAAGGCAAGAGTTGAAAATGGACAAGTCGTTTTAACTCGTGAAAATGATGAGCCAAAAAACAGGGCCTTTCACGGCTTATATAGAGCGCTTATTCAAAACGCAGTAACGGGTGTATCTAAAGGTTGGTCTAAAGATTTAGAATTAAATGGAGTTGGTTATAGAGCGAATATAAAAGGTAAAGTGTTAGAGCTAAACCTTGGTTACTCTCATCCTATTAATTTTGATATTCCAGCTGGGATCGAGATTACCGTAGATAAACAGACCAAATTATCTGTGAAGGGCGCTAATAAAGAGTTAGTAGGGCAAGTAGCTGCAAAGATTCGTGACTTCAGGCCGCCAGAGCCTTATTTGGGCAAAGGTGTAAAATATGCAGATGAGTATATCAAGCGTAAAGCCGGTAAGTCAGCAAGTAAGTAATTTGAGAAAATAAGGAAGGCACTAAGTGAGACTAAATTTTACAAAGCACGCAAGTGAAAGACAAAAGAGTCGATTAAAAAATAAAGCTCGAATCAGACGCAAAGTCAGCGGTACGGCGGAACGTCCTAGATTAGCTGTATTTAGAAGCTCTAAGCATATATACGCTCAATTAATAGACGATGTGGCTCAGACCACATTGATTTCTTACTCTACTCTATCAAAAGGTAAGGGTGGCAGCTTCAGCTCTATGGCTTGCGCTAAAGAAGTGGGTGCGGAGTTAGCTAAGAAGGCATTAGAAAAGAATATTAAAAATGTGGTTTTTGATCGTAGTGGCTATATTTATCACGGCCGGATTAAATCAATAGCAGAAGGTGCCCGCGAGGCCGGATTGAACTTTTAAGGAGTATGAGCGTGAGTGAAGAATTACAAGAAAGAGTTGTGTCCATTCGAAGAGTAGCCAAAGTTGTTAAAGGTGGCCGTAGATTTTCTTTTTCAGCATTAGTCGTAGTGGGAAATGGTCATGGCGAAGTTGGTGTAGGACTGGGAAAAGCCGGAGAGGTGCCAGAGGCTATTAGTAAAGCTGCTCGTATTGCAAAGAAACAACTGAGTAAATATAATTTAAAAGAAGGAAGAACTATTCCTCATGAAGTAAAAGGCAATTTTGGAGCTGCAAAAGTAGCAATGTTTCCAGCGGCTCCAGGAACTGGTGTTATTGCCGGTGGACCAATTAGAGCAGTATTAGAAGTTGCGGGAGTTAAAGACATCTTAACTAAATGCATTGGTACAAATAATCCAGGCAATGCAGTACGAGCAACATTAGAAGGTTTATCTCAGCTGAAGAGTGCCCTGCCTAATGGTTCTGCTCCTAAAAAAGCTTAAGATTTATAAGGTTAAATAGATAAAAAAGGTGCGAAAAATGGCAGAGAGTAAAAAAATAACAGTAACGCTTAAGCGAAGCACAATTGGATCTACCATAGGTCAAAAAGAGGCTGTTCGTTGTTTGGGTCTTAAAAAACTGGGGCATTCAGTTGAAGTTGCTGATAACCCGGCCATGAGAGGTCAGATTAAAAAAATTCAACATCTTCTTGATGTAAAGGTGAAGTAAAATGAGTTTGTTGAGTGAATTAAAGCCTAATAAAGGCTCAAATTATAAAGCAAAAAGAATTGGTCGTGGTATTGGATCTGGAAAAGGTGGCACAGCCTCCAAAGGTCATAAGGGTCAAAAAGCACGTAAAGGTGGAGCTGTTAGAAGAGGCTTTGAAGGTGGTCAAACACCTATGGCAAGAAGGCTGCCTAAGTTTGGTTTTACCAATGGTGCATTTAAGACAAGATACGAAGTTATAAATTTACGCGATATTGAGAAATGGGCTGAAAAAATGTCTGTTAGTGAATTGAGTCCAGATGCGTTAAAGAAATATGGTATAATCTCTGGTAATTTGCTAAAAATATTGGGTGATGGAGAAATCAAAAAAGGCTTAACAATAAAAGCTCATAAATTTAGTAAATCAGCCAAGGATTCAATTGAAAAGGCTGGAGGGAAAGCAGAGGTTATCTAATCGTGGCAGCACCAAGACAAAATATTGCAATTCCAAAAGAATTAAGAAATAGAATTTTATTTACACTAGGCATGCTTGCCATATATCGTATCGGGGTTTCGGTCCCTACACCTGGAGTAGATGGAGCAGCAGTTTTAGATTTTTTTAAGCAGCAGAGTGGGGGGATTTTCGGATTATTCAATACCTTCACTGGTGGTGCGTTACAGAAGTTTAGTGTTTTGGCTTTAGGAATCATGCCATACATTTCGGCTTCGATTATTTTTCAATTATTGCAAGCGGCAGTTCCTTATCTAGAGGCCTTAAAGAAAGAAGGGGATGCTGGTCGAAGAAAAATTAATCAATATACTCGTTATGCTACTGTAGTTTTAGCTCTTTTTCAGGGTTGGGCGATGTCCACCTGGTTTATCAATAATCATCCTCAGGATGGAAGAGCTTTAGTAAGTCAGCCTTTCTTCGGTCCTATTCCGTTTCAAGTTATGACGACTCTGACTTTGACTGCGGGAACATGTTTTTTGATGTGGCTAGGGGAGCAAATCACGGAGAGAGGGATTGGCAATGGTGCCAGTTTAATTATCTTTGCGGGAATTGCGTCAGGGATACCGAGTGGATCAGTTAGACTATTTGAAATGGTAAAATCTGGAGATTTAAGCGGTATTATTGCTTTGTCGATAATAGTGGGAATGGTGATCGTAATTGGTGCGATTGTTTTTATCGAGGTAGGACAACGAAGAATACCGATTCAATACTCTCAAAGAGGTGCTGGTAAACAGGCGATGTCTCAACAGCAAAGTCATCTTCCTCTTAAAGTGAACTTTGCTGGTGTAATTCCTCCCATATTTGCATCGAGTTTATTAATGTTTCCGGCAACAATAGCTCAATTCACGACCTCTCCTTGGATTAAGAATATGCAGCAGTCTTTGTCTCCCAGCGGATCTGTGTATAATGTTTTGTTCATAGCATTGATTGTCTTTTTCTGTTTTTTCTACACAGAAATTCAATTTAACCCAACGGAAGTGGCTGATAATCTTAAAAAGTACGGTGGGTTTATACCGGGAATTAGGGCTGGTAAGAGCACGGCTGATTACATTAAAAGAGTCTTAGATCGACTAACAGTGAGTGGGGCTGTTTACTTAAGTATTGTATGCATTCTTCCCACGATGTTAGTTAATAATTTACATTTGCCTTTTTATTTTGGTGGAACCAGTCTGTTGATTTTAGTGGGAGTGGCGTTAGATACTACTCAGCAAATTCAATCTCATCTAATTACTGCAAAATATGATGGAATGATTGGTGGTACAAAAATTAAAAGCCGGAGAGTGAGATACTAATGAATATTTTACTTTTTGGTGCTCCTGGTGTTGGTAAAGGTACTCAGTCTCAGCTATTAGTAGAGAAATTAGATATGAAGCATATTTCTACTGGAGATCTTTTTAGAAATGCTATTAAGAAGCAGACCGACCTAGGACAAGAAGCTCAAAAGTATATGGATAAAGGAGAGCTAGTCCCTGACTCTATCGTTATTGGTATGGTTGAAGAAGTGTTAAAGAGTTTGGATGGACATAGTTTTATACTAGACGGTTTTCCAAGAACGCGAGCTCAAGCAGAGGCTTTGGATCAATTGTTGGCTTCGATGAGCTTGAGTATAGAAAAAGTAATATCTCTAGACGTACCTCAAGAAGAGCTTTTAAAGCGCTTAACAGGACGCAGAGTATGTAAGGCATGTGGTGCCGTGTACCATGAAACTAGCAATCCCACTAAAGAAGATGGGGTGTGTGATGTTTGTGGTGGAGAAGTAGTACAAAGAAATGATGACAAGGAAGAAGCCATTCAAAAAAGATTAAGCGTCTATGAAGATTCAACTGCACCAGTGAAAGACTTTTATAAGTCTAAAGAAAAACTGGTGGATTTAGATGGAATGGGCGATACATCGGAAGTATTTGAAAGAATAAAAAGTGTTCTACGGTAGGAGCGGCGCTATAGGATGACCTTGTAGCGAAGTTGGAATTTTAAATCCTGCTGATAAATTCACTTTAATAGTGAAAAAGACTAGACGGAGTTTAGCTAAAATGTTAACTTCTGCGGTCTTTAAATTTATATTTTTTGAGACTTTTTTAATAAAAACTGAGCAATTTTATAAGCTTTTGTTTTTACTGATAAAATGGGTTGCTACAGTAAAACAAATAGATAAAAAGTTGCAATTTAAAGGAAGACAGACATGAAAGTAAGACCTTCAGTGAAGAAAATTTGCAAAGACTGCAAAATCATCAAGCGTAAAGGTGTTATTCGAGTAATTTGTGAGAATAAAAAACATAAGCAAAGACAAGGGTAATTAATTATGGCTCGTATTGCAGGTATCGATTTACCTAAAAACAAAAGATTGGTCGTAGCTCTGACGTATATTTATGGCATCGGAGTTTCTACCGCAGAAGAAATCATGAAAAAGGCTGGATTTGATAATGCCTTAAGAACTCAGGATCTCACTGAAGAACAGACTGTTAAACTTCGTGATATTATTGATGGCGATTTTAAAGTCGAGGGTGATTTAAGACGTGATATTGGACTTTCTATTAAGAGATTAATGGATATTGGTTGTTATAGAGGAATTCGCCATAGAAGAGGGTTACCTGTTCGTGGTCAAAGCACTCGACAAAATGCAAGAACTCGTAAAGGTCCTAAGAAAACTGTAGCTAATAAGAAAAAAGCTGTCTAATTGAAGGAATTGAAGAATGGCTGGTAAAAAAACTACTCGAAAAAAAGTTAAAAAGAATGTCCCTCATGGGCGCTGTTATATTCAGGCTGGATTTGCCAACACAATCATTACAATGACCGACCCTAGTGGCGGAGCTGTGTGTTGGTCAAGTGCGGGCTTTTTGGGCTTTAAGGGCTCAAGAAAGGGAACTCCTTTTGCTGCACAAGTTGCTGCCGAAGATGTAGCGAAGAAAGCTCTTGATAATGGTATGAAGTCGGTTGATGTTCACATAAAAGGTCCTGGAGCAGGAAGAGAGCCTTCTGTAAGAGCTCTTGTGGCAGCAGGTTTAAGAGTTACGTCTATTCGAGATATAACTCCGATTCCTCACAATGGATGTAGACCTCCGAAAAGAAGAAGAATTTAATTTTAGACTGGTTTATTTTACTTAGTAAAAGCAAGGAGCACAATTTTGGCAAATTTAGATATTCAACCTCACTACTACAAGTTTTGGAGAGAACTGATTAAGCCGAAAGGTTTTGAGGTAGACAAGGATAGTCTTACAGAAAAATATGGTAAATTTACGATTCGTCCGCTAGAGAGAGGTTATGGTGTAACCATCGGAAATTCTCTCCGTAGGGTGTTACTTAATTCAATGATGGGTTCAGCTGTTTCTGCAGTTAAGTTTGATGGAGTTCTCCATGAGTTTAGTACTATTCCTGATGTGTTGGAAGATGTAACAGATATTATTTTAAATCTTAAAGAAGTTAGATTTAAGCAGTATGATCCTGAACCTAAGACTTTAAGAATTTCAAAAAGCGAGCCTGGAGCCATTACGGCAGCAGATATAGTGATGACGGATCAAATAGAAGTTTTAAATCCTTCTCAGCATATTGCTACTTTAGGAAAAGAAGGAAAGTTTGAGGCTGAGATTGTCGTTTCTTTTGGGCGAGGATTTGAGAATGCAGAGACTCATGGGGTAGATTTACCTGTTGGTTTTATTTCAGTGGACTCTTTGTTTAGCCCAGTAAGAAAAGTTAATTATACAGTGAATGCAACTCGTGTTGCTCAAAGAACTGATTACGATGCGTTAACTTTAGAGGTATGGACAGATGGTGCCTTAAAACCTGAAGAGGCGATTGCTTTGGGGTCTAAGATATTAAAAGAGCAGCTTCAAATTTTTGTGAATTTTAATGAAAACTTAGAGCCAGAGGAAGAGGAAGAGCAGACTTCTACTCCTAAATTAAATGACAACTTGTTCAGATCCGTTGATGATCTTGAGTTATCTGTGAGAAGTGCAAATTGTCTTAAAAATGCTAATATTAGATTTATCGGCGAGTTAGTGACTAAGTCAGAAGCTGAAATGTTGAAGACTAAGAATTTTGGTCGTAAGTCGTTAAATGAAATTAAGGATATTTTAGTAACAATGGGATTATCTTTAGGTATGAAAATTGAGGGTTGGCCTCCTCCGGGATGGGATCCAAACAATCCTATAAAGCCTCAAATTCAGGCTTCGGCTGAACCTAATACTCCTGTAGTTTAAAACAGAGAATAATAAGTAGGCCTTGTGAAGGTCATTGATATGTATCGGAGAGAATAGTGAGACACAGTGTTGTAAAGCATAGTTTTGGAAGAAAACAAGGCCCTCGAAAAGCATTGATTAGAGGCTTAGTGGATTCATTAGTGCAGCATGGTCGTATTAAAACAACTCTTGCTAAAGCTAAAGAATTACGTCGTCATGTTGAGAAAGCGGTAACTTACGGAAAAGAAGATAGCGTTCATGTACGTAGAACTCTTCTTAAGAAGTATCCAAATAAAGATACTGTTAAGTCTATAGTTACTGATATCTCTCCAAGATTTAAAGATCGTCCTGGAGGTTATACTCGTATTTTAAAGATCGGTGCTAGACCTGGTGATATGGCTCCTATGGCGCTTATTGAGTTTGTTGATTATCAAGCTCCAGAAATTGATACAGAGCAATTAGAGGCAGAAAAAAGAGATTTGCACGCTAAGAGATTAAAAATGCATAAAAAATCCGTACGTAAAATGCAGGCCTCATCAAGAGTGATAAATCGTAAATAAAGAATATTTTTCGTT
>JAGRAA010000117.1 GCA_020435185.1 Bdellovibrionales bacterium
CCCATGAATTATTCAAGATTTAATTTTAAGCCGGGCTGGATAGAAGTCATTTGTGGCTGTATGTTTAGCGGAAAAACCGAAGAGCTCATCCGCCAAATTCGAAGAGCCGAATATGCAAAACTAAGAATTCAAGTTTTTAAACCTCGTATAGATAACCGCTACTCAGTAGAGGATGTCGCTTCACACAACCAAAACACAATTTCATCGACCCTGGTCGACAACTCAGAAGACATTTATCACAAGCTCATTCATAATGTGGATGTGGTGGGTATTGATGAAGGACAATTTTTCGACCACGGACTCATAGAGGTTGCTACCAAACTAGCCAATGTGGGAAAACGAGTCATTGTTGCAGGCCTAGACACTGATTGGCAGGGAAAGCCTTTTGGGCCTATACCTCAATTGATGGCTATTGCCGAAGTCGTCAATAAGCAACATGCCATTTGCGTTGTGTGTGGAGAGTCTGCCAGCAGAACTCAAAGACTCATTGATTCTGAAGACAATATTTTAGTCGGCTCTCAAGAGGCCTATGAGGCTCGATGCCGCAGCCATTTTGACCCTGATCTCAGTATTAGACTCAAAAATCTTAAAAGTGACGACAATCAGGATAAAATTTCTGAAGAAATGACTCTATCCTAGAAGAAACTCATTAAAAGAATTGAATTCATGTAAAAATTAGATAAAACTGTCACCTTCTGGAGGCCCTGATGTTTGAAAACTTCAATATTTCACCCCTATTAAAAGAAGAAGAAATTAAATCAAGAGTTGCTGAACTTGGTGCGGAATTAACAGAAAAATTTAAAGACAAAAAAGCCATTGCAATCTGTGTCCTTAAAGGTTCAATCATGTTTTACTCCGATCTTATTCGCGAAATCAAAACAGATTTGGTCTGTGAATTTTTGGCCGTTTCAAGTTATGGAAATAGCACTAAATCAACCGGAGAAGTTAAGTTAACCCTAGACTTAAATAACCCCATTGAAGGACGTGATGTTATCATCATTGAAGATATCGTCGATACAGGATTGACCCTAAATTATCTCGTGAACAATTTGAAATCAAGAAATCCGAAAAGCCTTACTACTTGCTCTCTTCTTTTTAAACCTGATGCCTTAAAGGTTGAATGCTCTATCGACCATGTTGGATTTAAAATTCCAAACGATTTTGTAGTTGGATATGGGTTAGACTACCAAGGACACTACAGAAACTTGCCCTATATCGGCCAAGTTAAGAGCTTAAATTAATTATCTTATCCCTTCCCGCTCTGTGCCAATACCGCCAAGAAGGGACTTCAACTATTTAATGGGAATATATATTTTTTGCCCAGGTCGTAACCTTCTCGGATTAATATTCGAATTAGCGTTCATTAGCTCTTGCAGTCTAATTCCAAAAGAATGAGCGATGTCACTAAATGTGTCTCCATGAGCGACCTTGTAGGTCTTGGCATTATACAATTTTGCGCTTTTTAAATCTTTAATGTAGTTCACGGCATAATCGACCTTTGCACTTGGTACTCGAATAAAATTTCGTCGTTCAATGCGAACTTTATCTTTCCAAACGGCAGATCTCAAATGAGCATTATACCTTTTCGCCAAAGCATCATCTCCGTCAAAAAGATGAACTAACTCTTTAACAGACATATTCTTACTTAAGATTATTTCTTGTCCATCATGGGCTTGATCCCAAAATAATTTTTGATTAAATAAAACTTCGGCATTTTTTTCAACTTCAAGGGCAGCCAAAAAACTGGCATAAAAATTTGCAGAAGCAAAACCAAAACGTCCTTTACGTATATCAATCAACTCCACCAAATTCGTAGTGTTATACTTTCGCACCAATCGTCTTACCCCGGCTGGCCCATGATTATAACCTGTCACTGCCAAGGGCCAATTCTCCAGAATCTTGTAGTTATTTCGAAGTAATTTTGCAGCAGCCACCGTAGATTTTAAAGGATCATTTCTTTCATCTACTGATAAATTCAATTTTAAATATGGTCTCGCCGCATATCTCATAAACTGCCAAATCCCACTAGCACCAACGTGTGATCTCGCTTTGTAGTTAAAAGAACTCTCTACAAAAGGTAGTCGGGTCAACTCTATTGGCAAGTTATAATCTTTAAATATTTTTTCCATTTCTTCAAGGTGACGACCGCTTAAGAATATCCCTTTTATAAAACGATCCCTCTGACCCAACTGAAACCGTAAACGCTTCTTACTCGCTGCCACTCTGAATTTATTCATTTCATCAGACTTTGCAAACATATACCAATATCGTAAATCTTCGCCATCTAAACCGGCCGGGCTCTTGTATTTGCTCAACTTTAGCAGCCTATTTTGTACGGCCAGCTTTCTTTCTTTTACTCTCTTTGCTCGAGCTCTCTGTTTTTGATAATTATTTAGACTTTCGTTGTTCATAATATCTGTAAAATCTATTACCTCGTAGACCGCATTCACATAAAAACTGTCATGAAGTAAACCTTGATCTGTAGAATATTTGGTATAAATATCAATCCAAAAAGAAACTCGTTCTTCCATCCCAGCTGGAACCGCAAAAGCCCCAGTTTCATAACCTATTGCGTTCTCTTGATGAGAATAATCAGGCTGGCGCCACGGCCTCATCCCCTCCATATTCATTTTTTCTTTTAAATCAGCAAATGAAACAGGAGTAACATCCTCAGCGTAGAGAGGAACCACAAACAACATTAAATAAAAAAACAACTTCATAAACTATCCACCAATATTTTCGCCAACTGATCAAACAACGCATTCGCATTATTTAGCTTCTCATGAGCTCCATTATACATAAAAGCAAAACTGTAAATCCTTCCGTGATGATTCGAGGCGTAGCCAGCCAATCCAGTAACCCCTGTCAATCGTCCGGTCTTCGCTCTGACAAAACCTTTGTACTCGTCGCCCTTAATACGATTCTCTAGTGTTCCATCAACTCCCGCAATAGGTAAAGAAAAAACATACTCCGGAAAAATTAAAAACTTATTTTTATTATACACTAAAATACGATGAAGTGTTTCTGGGCTAATAGCGTTTTTACGAGTTAGCCCTGAGGGGTTTTCAATCACGTACTCTGACTGTTTTATTCCTACTTTACCCAAAAATGTCCTAATTTGAGACAAACCCGACTCCATTGTAGCCGGATGGGCTCCTGCCAACAAAGCCAAATGCTTAGTCAGCATTTCGGCAACGTAGTTGTTAGAGAACTTCATCATATCTCTAACGACCAAACTAAAATCTCTACTCTCTTTTTCGGCTAATACCTTTGCTCTTTCCGGAGTTTTACCTAGAAGTACTTTTCCCTGTACAATTATGCCACGTCTTTGAAGAAAAGCCTTTAGCTGATAACCACTCCACAAATCCGGTTTGGTGATGCTCTTATAATAGACTTTCTCTCCAAACTGAGATGGAATTGAGCCTGAAACCACAAAGGTATCTCCCTGTGTGCCCGGACCGTCTATCCTGTCAATTTTAATTTTTAACAAACCTCCTGCTGAGGTAGTGGATTTGTTCACCACTTTTACATATTCATTTTCTGGATCAGCAAAGATTTTTGCCGGCTTACCAATTTCTCCAGGCCTTATATAAAGGTTAATACTGTTCCAGTTAAAGGACATCGCACCGATAGGTGCATCATAAGCTCTGTCTACTCTGCTTCTTTCTCTTCCAGGATCATACCTAACATTGTCAAAAAGGGTGTCATCTACAATCAAATTCCCTTCAATCGTTCTTAAATTTGATCTCAATAGATCGTTGACTAAAACCCAAAGGCTTTCTGACACAAAAGATGGATCACCCCCTCCTTTTAAGTAAAGATCGCCAGAATAAACTCCATTTTTAAATCTTTCGGATAACGTTAAAATCTGAGTTTTCACAGTGTGTCCAGAAGGCATCAAGTCTAACAAAGCAGACGCTGTTAATATTTTCGTTAACGATGCCGGGATAAATTTCTTTTGACCATTTAACTCAGTTAAAACCACATTATTTTTATCATCGTAATAACTAATATAGAGGCCTAAATCCCCCACTGGGAGTTGACTTCGCTTGATTGCTTTTTGAATTTCTTGTTTTGCCTCAGAAACAGTCTTGTCCTTGGCCAACAGCGACACACTCGCAAATAAAATGATACATGAAGTAAAAACTTTAAAAAATTGGTAATGTCTTTTCACAATTACTCCATTCAAAGAGAGACAGTTCAATATTTGTAATGTTATTGTAACACCTTAATACTCTAAATGAATGGAGGAAGTTGTGCGTCGATTTCATTTATTAATGATTTTATTTTTACCCCTACTTTGGTCCTGCACTTCTAACAAAGTTGATGATCAATCTTTAATTGTAGCCATTAGCTCCGAACCAAACACAATGGATCCTCGCTTTGCAACAGATGCTAATGGAATGCGCTTAGCTGGATTACTTTTTAATGGCCTTGTCAAAATAGGACCTGATTTAGAAATAGTGGGAGATGCCGCAAGCTCTTGGACACTAGAAAATCAAACCTATACGTTTAATTTAAATCCCGATCTTAAATTTTCTAACGGTAGATCTATAACTAGCGAAGACATTTCATTTTCTATAGATGAGTTTAAAAAAACATCCTGCCCCTTTCACTCTGCATTTACAAATATAAAAAACTCATCGATTGAACAGGTCACAAAAGATCAAACCACTTTTTTTAAAGTCAAACTCACGCTAGAAACCTACAATGCCAAATTTATTACTTCAGATTTGCCTGTTTTCAAGATTCTTCCAAAAAAAGAAGTTTTAGAACTAAAAGACAAATTTAAAGATACCCTCATCGGAAGTGGCAGTTACACATTAAAAGACCGGTCTTCTCAACAAATAGTTCTCGCAGCCAACCCTTATGCCTCAGAAAAAGCATCCATGAAATTACTGATTTTTAAAATAATAAAAGATGATTTTACCAGATACCAAAAGCTCCTCAAAGGAAACATTGATATCGTACAGAGCGATATCCCCTTAGACAAAGTCTCTGAATTCGAAAAAAGGTCTAGTGAGTTTAATATCTATAAAACACCCGGCCTAGCTATGACTTATTTGTTAGTTAATTTAAAGGATCCCTTACTTCAAGAACACAAACTAAGGTTGGCAATTGCACGAGGCATAAATCGGTCAGAAATAATTCAATATAAACTAGAAGGCTACGCAAAAAAGGCAACTTCAATACTTACTCCAGCCAACCCTTACTTTAATTCTGATCTGGCCGAAATCGAATACGACCTGGATACCGCAAAAAAACTCATTAAAGAACTTGGATTAGAAGGAAAGGTTCTTACCCTAAAAACTTCTAATAACCCTTCTTCCATAGAAAACGGCAAAGTGATTGCTCACCAACTCAATAAAATTGGATTAGAAATAAAATTACAAAGCTATGAATGGGGAACTTTTTATGGTGATGTAAAAAACGGTAACTATCAGTTAGCCACTATGCGATGGGTGGGAGCCATTGATCCTGATGTTTATCGGATTGCCTTTCATAGTGATGAACTGCCTCCAAAAGGAAGAAATAGAGGTTTTTATAAAAATAAAAACCTCGATCAACTTCTCAATGAGGGAATCACTATTTCAGATGATAAAAAGAGAAAAAAATTGTATTTAAAAATTCAAAAAATTGTCCATCAAGATTTGCCTATTATTCCCTTATGGTACAATGAACAAATTGACGTGGTTAATAAACGTGTAAAAAACTACGTGAGTTCTAAAAATGGTGACTTTAGTCCATTTATTCATGCCACCAAATGAAAAGGACGGATTAAGAGTTTCCAGTCTTTCTTATTTTGATAGACTATTTGGACATGGAAAAAGTACGTAAACATGAATGGCTTATTATCATCTCTTCGGTTTTTTTGGTTTGGATTTTAGACTACATAACCAAACAATGGGCCTTAACAAGCATAACCTCTTTAGAGTTCTATGGACCTTTCGGATTTGTTTTACATCGTAATCCCGGTGCTATGCTTGGAATGTTCTCAGATCTCCCTCCACTATTGAGAATAGTTTCTCTTTCTACTGGCGGAGCTTTTTTAATTTTCACTTATGCAAGCATTCAATACTTACTCCCCATGAGAGGCATTCCACTCAGACTAGGAATGTCATTCCTTTTAGGAGGAATCCTCGGGAATGTGACCGATAGAATTATTTGGGGCGCTGTCGTAGATTTCTTACTTATCGGAAACAAAGAATTCGCATCTCCTGCGTTTAATGTGGCCGACGCGATTCAATGGGTAGGGTATGCGATGGTCGTTTATTCTTTAATTAAAGATGGACAGAAACTATGGCCTACCGAGAACTCCAGAAAACGTGTTTGGGTTTTACCAAAATTTCAACTCAGATTTATTGCTGTCCTCTTAGCTATTGGATTAGGATTTGCCATTATCAGCGGAGTATTTTCATACACATACTTAAGAATAATGATCGATGATTTAACAGTGGGATCCTCTCGTTACGTAGAAAATAAATTTCTAACACCATTTATTTTTACATATACAATTATTAGCTCGGGATTTGCATTATTGCTCTTCATGATTGGACGAATTCTTTCTCATCGGACCGCTGGGCCTATTTATGCATTTGAATTATTTTTAAAAGACCTCTCCGAAGGAAAAGATCGAAAATTAAAACTAAGATCGGGAGATGAACTTAAGCAGCTAGAGATCGTTGCCGAAAGAATTCGAAAAAACATTAAGCCTCACATAGATGCATTTCATAAACAAAAGCAACAAGAGCAAGTGATCGATCCGGAAAATATCACTGATCTAGAAATAGATCGACAATCTGAGCATGACGAACATGAAATCGAAGAACAGCTCGAAAAAGCAAAAATCAAGAATTCAAACTAATAGAATCTACAATTCGATTAAGATAAAATCTTTTGATTTGAGAGCCATTGCGATCAAAGGCCATAACATAGTCTCCGTTAGGATTACGGACCAACCCTTTAGGGTGAATAATTCTCTTCTTTCCGGGCTTTGATCCTCCATCATAGACTATGTATACTTCTGTTTTATTCTCTAAAGCCTCGACTAAACAAATCCATTCCCCATGTTCTTTTAGTCGATTGATCGAAAACATATCCCAAACTAAATTGACTCCTTGAAAATCGATAAGATCATCCAGTGTCTTTTCTCGACCAATCCTTTCAAAACAAATCAACCCCAACTCTAAACAATTAATAGAGTCCTCTAACGCGCGATGAGAATTTTTTTGCGATAAATTGAGTACAGATTTCAACGTCACAAGTCTGTGGTTAGGGCTTTCCGGAATAGCTTTTCGAGCCATTAAACTCGTACATAAGGCCGGTGTTTTAGGCAACGATAATCTATTTTTTTCAAAATCCACTGCCAAAAAACCCATATCAAAGGGAGCATGATGAGCAAGAATCACCGAATCAGAAATAAAATTTAAAAAAGATTCAATTTTTTGCTCAATAGGCGGAGCGTCTACAACCATCTCATTTGTAATATTATGAATATTAATCACTTCTTGAGACATAATGTGGGGAGGCTTGATCAAAGACGTGAAGCGATCGACAACCTCCCCGCTTCTCCATTTGACAGCTGCAAGTTCACAAATAGCAGACTCAATGGGGTATTTTCCTGTGGTTTCCAGGTCTATAGCACAAAATGAATACTCCGACCATGGACGGCTAGCATTAAAATCAAACATACCTATTTGTAGTTCTTTTAAACCTATACAACAAGATAATTTTTACGTAATCAGTTGGACAGCAATATAAAGTAATTTATTATATTTATGTCCAATTACATTAATGATCACCTGGAGTTATTCGTGAATAAAATTATAGAATTTTTCGCCAAAGAACATCTCATGGGAAACTTACTCACTTTTATGCTTTTGGCTTTTGGTGTTTTTTCTATTTTTGAGCTAAGAAGAGATCTCTATCCAAACGTAAATTTTGAAACGACTATCGTCTCTGCCGTTCTCCCCGGAGCTTCTCCAGAACAGATCGAAAGTTTAATTATCAACCCTATAGAAGAGTCTATGAGAGAAGTTGATGGAATTAAAAGAATAATTTCAACAGCTACCGAATCCACTGGAATTCTCGTTGCCCAATTAGATCCAGATTCAAGAGATAGCACGAAAACAAACAGGGATATAAGAAGATCTATCGATACGGTAGACGATTATCCAGAAGATGCAGAAGATCCAGTCGTACGAGAAATAGAGGTTAGCCAGGTCCCGGTTATCACGGTCACCGTAAGCAAAAAAGGAGATTTTGACAATGATCTTCTCACCGTTGGACAGTATGTCTATGAGCAGCTCAGTGAGCTCAAAGGCGTCGCTAGCGTCGACAAGCTTGGACTCAGAGATGAAGAAATCCACATTGACGTGGATCACAATAAAATGAATCAACGCCGAATTGATCTTTTACAAGCCATCGGAGCAGTTAAATCACAAAATATTAGTTTACCTGGAGGAAGCGCTCTCACTAAAAGCAACGAAGAAATTTTAATTCGTACAGATGCCGAATATAAAAGCTCTCAATTTTTAAGTTCAACAAGTGAGGAGAATGAACGTAAAAAAATTCTAAACCAAATCAAAGGAACTATTATTAGATCCAACGACGGAGGCTTTAGCTCAAAAATAGGAGATATTGCTTCAGTTAATTATGGTTTGCAAGATCCAGAAAAGCTTTACAAATCCTTCGGCGATCCCGCAATACATCTTGTGGTAAAGAAAAAGTTTAACTCTGATGTTCTCGAAACTGTAGAAGGTGTTAGAGCTAAAGTTAAAGAACTACAAGATCAATTAGGAAATCGAGCTGATTTAAGACTATCCAACGACTTATCCACATTTGTAACCAACAGACTAGATATCTTAAAGTCCAATCTTCTCGTGGGCCTTATTCTTGTTATAATCGTTTTGTCATTATTTTTACCTTGGCAAGCTACTTTGGTCGTCGCCATGGGAATCCCCGTTGCTCTTTTTTCTGCCATGACGGTCTTATACATGGCCGGAAATACCATTAACCTTATAAGCTTAGTGGGATTAATTATTGTTCTCGGAATGCTTGTCGACGACGCCATTGTTGTTTGTGAAAACATTTGGCGTCATGTTGAAATGCAAAAGCCTATTCAACAGGCGGTTATAGATGGAGCTAAAGAGGTATTTGTTCCAGTTTTAGGATCGGTTCTCACGACCGTTTCTGCGTTTGCACCTATGCTCTTTATGACCGGAATATTCGGAGCCTTTGTCGGAGAAATCCCCTTTGTTGTGATCGTCGCCCTGTTTTTCTCTCTGTTTGAAGCCTTTATTATCATGCCCTCCCATTTTACCTCTTGGGTTGGAATTTTTATAGATCAGAAAAAACTTAAACTTCATGCTTTGAAAAAAGAAAGTGAATCTTCTTTATTTGATAGGTTTGTCGAAAAATATAAAAACTTCTTAGTCTTTACAATTCGTTACAGATATCTCATGTCTTTAGTTGTCGCTTTGCTTATGGTCGGGAGCATAGCTATCCAAGTGGCCACCGGAAGATTTGTACTCTTTCCTTCAGACGGCCTTGATTTCTTTTTTATTCATGTGGAAGCTCCTAAAAGCACTTCTATTGAAAAAATGTCTCATCTCATCGAACCCATTGAGCAAGAAGTCTCTAAACTCTCGAAAGAAGAATTGGTTGATCACACAAGTACCATTGGTATCATTCAACAGGATTCAAACGACCCTCAAACAAGACGGGGCTCCAATTTTGCAAATATTAGAGTCATTCTCACACCTTCAAAATTGAGAGCTCGAACGGCTCAAGAAATAGCTGAAGAACTGAAAGAAAAAATTGGTCTACCCGGCGGAATTGAGCGAGTCAAAGTGGAATACCCAAGAGCTGGGCCTCCTCAAGGTAGAGCTGTTTCTATCAACGTTATGGGAAAAAACTTTTCTCAACTTCAACAAATAGCTGAGAATGTTAAAAACGAATTAAAAAATATCTCTGGAGTTTCTGATATTAGAGATTCATTTATTTCTGGAAAAGACGAATGGACTGTAATCCCCAATCAAGAAAACATGGCTTTGGTTGGATTAAATGCAAATCAAGTTGCAACTACGGTCAGAAGTGCCTTTGAAGGTATTGTTGCTTCTAGCATTCGTGATCTGGATAAAGAAATTGATATACGAGTTCGACTGGAAAATGATTCTGTTTCAGCCCAAGAAAAATTAAATTATTTAAAAATAGGAAATTCTCTTGGAAACCTGATTCCATTAAATCAAGTGGCTAGCTTTGAGCAAAGAAGCACTTTAAACTCAATTCTGCATAAAGATTTTAAGCGAGTCATTAATATATCCGCTGATGTAGATGGCATAGAAATGACCGGAAATAAAGTAGCCAGGTTGGTCGAACCAAAGGTAAAAGAAATGAGTGGTAATAAGAGGGGTTACAAAATTGAATGTGGTGGAGAAAAAGAAGATAGTAAAGAGTGATTAAGATGTCTTGGGG
>JAGRAA010000118.1 GCA_020435185.1 Bdellovibrionales bacterium
AAAAAATTTTCTTAAACTCATTGAATATTCCTTCAGCCGATTTACAACTGTCATTAGTCAGCAAGAAATAATCAGCTTCACCATGCTTTCTTTTTATCTGATCAAAAATAACTTTATGAGAAATAAGATCTCCTACCCTCAACAAACTTATCATTAGTATTTTTTTTCTTTTCATTTAATCAACTCTTCTAAGATTTCATGTGTCAGTGAAAACTCTGTCTTTTTATCCTGTTTTATATTGATGTGTTTTATTCCAACCAACTCATTAGCCGGCACATCTTTAATAGAAAATTCATCATTTAAGTTATTGTTTTTAATAAAGAAAGATGCTCCTTCTGGGGATCTGGCTAATAAAAACTGTTTTAATCTTTGAAGATTTGTATTTTCATGAGTGGTTTGTTGATCTTCTAAAACGAAATATCTCGATTTAAGTCTTTGTGCTATCTCTGGGTGCCTAATCAAATCATGAGGATGATCAGCATGCAACAACTTGAGATGAGTATATTTGGAGTTAAATTTTTGAACATTAAATTGATATATCTCAATATCAGACTCAACTCCAACAATGAATTTTTCCGGTAAAAGGTTTGCCAAGACTTGAACTTTATAACCACAGCCCAATCCTAAGATAAAGTAGGTTTGATAAAGATTTGATTGTAATTCAGACTTATACAAATCCACCCAATCCTGGGCTTCTTTAATGGGATCTCTAGTAGAGCATAAAAAGGCATTATTTCTACGAAGAATCTGATGTCCACTTTTGGAAGTTCTCTTTTCGATCATTTGCTTACTTGAACTCCTTGATACATCAACTGAATATTTTCTTTCATCTTCATTAAATTAGCGTCTTGCGGCTTTTTATCGATAAGCTCATTAACTAACCCTAAGGCGTTTTTAAATTCATGAAAATGAACATAAAGGTGCAACAATAACAATCCCTGTTTAAAATGGTTTTTTTCAAGAAAGGACTTTCTTAAAATATCGATAATAAATTCTTTCTTGTTATCAATCTTTGCCCATTCTACAGCCAATTCAACAGCTGATTGATTTTCTATATTTAATTCGACCGCCATTTTGAGATTGGCCCAAGAAAGTTCAAAATCTCCATATTCTCTATTCATCAAAGCCAAACCTGTCCAAGCTTTATCATTAGCTGGATTTATAGTTATCGCTCGTTTAAAATATTCACGAGCTTGCTCGTATTCATTTTTTTGCACCATGAGCGTACCAAAATTTACAGCTAGCACATCAGAGTTTCTTTCTACCTCTTCTGCCCACCCATAGAATTCTTCTGCTTTATCAAAATGGCCTGATTTGACGTAGATATTTCCTATATTTTTATAAATCTGAAATGCGTTTTCAGGGTTTTCGGCCAAGGTTTCAATAGCTTGAAAATAGTGATCGAGAGACAAATGGTCTTGCTGTTGAAAATAATAATTTTCAGCCAACAAGAAATTAATTTCGTGAGTGTCATATTTTGATCGTAAGCCTTCTAAAATTTCCACAGCTGATCTTGTATCTAAAGTAGAGGTTAAAATCTTTGCTTTTATCAATGATGTAGAAAAATCTTGTGGATATGAACCCAGAAGTTGTTCAATCAAAACTAAGCATAAAGCATACTCATTATTCTTATATAAAATTTCAATATTTTGACTAAGGGCTTCATAAGAGTTTTGAATATCCTCAATATGATCCCTGTCAAATTCCTGGATCGCTTTGTCTTTATACTCATTAGGGTAAGATATAAACAAAGGTCTATCATCAGAGGAAATCCTCTTTTCAGATTGAGGCTCTTTAATGTTAAATTCTTTTTTTAAAACAAATTTTTCTAGACTAGCTTCAGACATTTTTTGCTCCTTCAATCTAAAGAAGCAAATGCAATGCCAGGTTTGATTACGGAATACAGTGGAGTAGAATCTTTTTAATAACTATATAGCAGTTGATCTGGACCATTTTATGGTCAAAAAAATTAGGTCGTCAATTTTTTGACCATCAATAACTACCATCAATGGTTTTACCCTTAGGACCTCTTCCCGTTTTATATCCATTGATAGCTTTCTTTGCCACCTGGGTAGACCTTAGTTCTTTAATAATCATAGATTTCTCATTCTCTATACAAGAAAGAATTTGTAAGTCTTGAGCCAAAATTCTTTGAACGATTTCATCTTTAAAAGCCAATGCTTCTAAAACAGCTTTTTTGTCACTATCACAAATTTTCTCCGCCGATGAAACATCGGTTTTATTGAACTCTTCAATCTTTTCGTCTACAATTCTAATCATATTTAAAATCGCATCTCTAGATTCATAAAATCTTTCTAAACCATCAAAATTTGAATCCATAAAATTCAAGACTTCTGTTTCATTAAGACTATAAAATTTTTCTAAGTAAGTATTCTTTTCGGTTAATAAATCAATAATTTTATTCATTTGCCCTCCTAGCTACGCCGTTTGGTTTTCTTGTTTTTTTAGTTTTTCTATGGCCTCTTGCCATCCTGCTAATAATGTAGTCAAAATTTTCAAAACATTTTCGAGACGCTTTTTGTCTGCTGAGATATTCGCTTGAGTCAATTCTTCCATAATAAAGTAGTACAATTGCTCTAAATTAACAGCCACGTCTCCGCCAACTTCATGGTTTAAAGTATTATTAAGTTCCATGACAATATCAAAGGCACGACCTATATTCAGCCCTCGCTCAGCGATATCTTTATTGTCAATGGCTATCATCGCTAGTTTCACAAACTTTATTGCCCCTTCATAAAGCATCAGCAAAATCTTTTCTTTGCTCGCACTTTGAACCGCTGTCGCTTTATACTTTTGATAGCCTTTTTTGTTCATTTAAACTCTTTTCCTTTTTGTCTCATTAAATATGTCTCATCATCGGAATTTTCATTTTTTAACTTTACCCTAACCCTGGAATTGCTGAACTTGTTCCTGTTGTCGCTGCTAATTGTGCACCCTGTGACTTAAGCCTAGACATGGACGCCTCTAATCTTGCAAATTTATTTTTCAAATTTTGTTGTTTCTGAGAAAGCAGTTTTTCCTTCTGCTCAATTCTTCGATCAAACTGATCAATTTTACTTTGCAGTGATCTTTTTCTATTTGATATTGGACCAAAGCTTGTGTCTTGAATCACTTTTAATGAGTTTCTTAAACTAGGAATAAATCCAACTGAGAATCCATCTCCGGCAAAAAATTGTTGTATCGACTCTGGATTCTTTGCCAATTTTGCATTAAATTTTTCTTCATCGTAATCTAATGTCCCTGATCGATTAAAAGAAATCCCAATGTCTCCTAAACGCTTAATCGGACCATTGATACCATATTGAGTATTTTGAACTAGATTTCTAAGACGACTCTCAATAGATCTTAATAAACTATCTCCACCTAAAGTTTTTGAAGTATCTGTATTTTTATCTAACCTATTTTGTGACTGAATAAACTTAAAAACCCCATTCATAGCGTCTACGAATTCTTTTATTTTTCCAGATACCGCTTCTTGATCCTCTTTCACGGTAACATTTACTGAGCGGCCAGGAGAGGCTTGTTTTAACTCTAAAGTAACCCCGGGTATAACATCTGTAACCGTATTACTTGCTACCTCAAACTCAAATCCATCGACCTTAATAACTCCATTCTTGGCTTCTCTCTCTTCTTCAAAATAAACGTCTTGATCACCATCCAAAAGATAAAGTGTAGGATATTGAATGGTATTTTCCCCTCCTACTGACTCTCCAGATAACATCAGCCTAAACGGTTCATCCGGATACTTTCTATCGTTAATAATCGAAGCCCTTACTCCAACATGCGCCTTATTAATTGCATTGGCGACTCCTTCAAGCGTACTGCCACTTCCACTGACATAAACTTCTTTCGCGCCCTCCGGGGTATCAAATTTAAAATATCCTGTCCCAAGCTCGGTGACATCTTTATCAGGAAATCTATTTGTTAAGGCAGCCGCTTTTTGCGCCAACTCAACAACCTCAATATTCCAATTTCCTGGATTAGATAACGAAGGATCCACGGTACCTTGAACAACATTATTGTCGCCTGAGATAAGTTTAATATCATTGAATCCCTTAGTTGAAGCCAAAGTTCCGATCGTTCCAGTGATGGCTGTTAACTTTGTGTCTAATTCGTTTACGAGTTTCAAGCGGCCTTCAGATTTGCCTTTTTTTGCTTCCATATTTTTAATAGGAATCTTTTCAACTTCCATAAGTTGATCAACAATATCTGGCGGTAAACCTGAAGCTAACCCTCCAAACGAAATCAATGAATCCTCCTGATCATAAAAAGGCATTCCTTTGCCTCTTTTTATTATGCCAGAATCCACATCAACTCTGTGAGTCAATAATATGGCTTAGACCTTTTTTCGACCGGCTAAAAATACCTGCTAGAGCCCGTTCATAGGCTTTTTAGGAGAACGAGTTTAAACTTTGCTGGACTTTCTTCAGAAGAAGAATGGCAGTTTCATGACACTTTATCGACAAGGTGACCTTTGTTTGTATTCTGAGACTGAGAAAACATCCAAGCTTGAGTAGAATTAAGTCTTTTGATTCGATTCCCTTGAGTATCTAAGATCAAAAAATATACTGTATCTTCTAATCTCTCCACTGAAACCCTTAAGTTATTTGCTTTAACGCCCTCATGGTTTTGAATAGCTCTTAGAATAGACTGAATCTCTTCATCAGATAAATGGCGCTTTTCCTCATGGCTATTGTCGCCTTGTCGTCTACCGTCTGCATCTCTTTCAGAACTTTCTTGAGACTTAACCTCTTTGTCTCTTTCTACTCTTGAAATGGAGTCAACATTCAATGGAGAATTTATTGATTTAATATTCATCATATGGATGAACGGCTTTTTTTGAAAAAAAATAAAGTCTAGAAATAGAAAGAAACCATCTGATGGTGCACAATAGGAATGAATTAACATCCTGCAAAGTGAAAAGGGAACTGTTACCTTTTAGAAAACCCCTTAGAGCAAGCTCTAAGGGTAGGTCAGTTTCGCCGGGATGAGGAGAATTCATCCCGATTAAATTTAAAATTATTAGCCAATTAAACGAAGAGCTGCAGATGGCTGTTGATTCGCTTGAGCCAACACCCCAATCGCGGCCTGGCTTAATATTGTATTTCTAGTCAAATTAGCACTTGCTTCGGCCACATCAGTATCTCTGATTCGAGAATTCGCAGCTGAAAAGTTCTCTACAGACACGCTTAAGTTTTCAGAAGTAGAAATCAATCGATTCTGTAATGCACCCAAAGTCGCTCTGTGACCATTGACCCGTTGCTGTGCCTTTTCTAGGACTTCCAAAGACTCTCTCGCCCCATCTCTAGTAGAGTAGTCAAAGTCAGAAATCTCTAACGCGTCTAATGTTACCGCCTGAGACTGAGCATCGAAATCTATACGATCTTTAAAGTCATCGTTGTTAATATCTACTTGGAAAGAATAGGTATCCCCTGTTCCGTCTAATAGTTTGGTAGAACCATATCTTGTACTTTCTGCGATCCTTTGGATTTCATTTTTTAGTTGTTGAACCTCTCGGTTTAAAAACCCTCTCTCTGTATCCCCTACTGTATCCGAAGAAGCTTGAACACCTAATTCTCTAAAACGAGTTAATATGTTTGAGATTTCTCCAAGTCCACCTTCAGCCACTTGAATCATCGAAATTCCGTCATTCGCATTTCGTTGGGCTTGATTATAACCTCTAATTGTTGATTTTAAATTTTCAGAAATTGATAATCCAGCAGCATCATCAGCAGCCTTAGTGATTCTTGACCCTGAAGAAAGTTGGGCAAAGCTTTTATCCATCTCTCTTTGATTGCTAGACATAACTTTTTGAGCATTTAGAGCCGCAATGTTTGTTGATATTGTTAATGACATTTGTATCTCCTTTTTTTATCTTCCTTGGTTAACGTCTTAGGGCTCACCTACTAAGCTGACTAAGAAGCTAGCCTCATGGCTAGATTTGTTGTTGTTTTTTATGTTTGTAGCTGGACAGACTTTGATTTGATGTCTAGGTCTAGCGCTTGCTACACCCACTCATTCGGCGAGGTCTTGGAATGCTTAAGTCTCGTCTAGTAGATCTAGACCTAAGACATAGGTTTTCTAGACTGATGTCTTGAATAGTTTCACTAAAGTATGGATAGAAATCAGACCTTGTACTGCTTTAGACCTTGTTCTTTAAGACTATGATCGATCAGACTTGTAGTCGGTCGTCTATAAATCTAGTCTGGCCAGACCCATCTAGTCTAGCGTAGAACCCCAAGAAAGGAATCCTTTCTTGGGTAGGCTTGGTCCCGGAAGTGGTGGAGATTACCCCTTCCAAAAACCTTAAAACATTTTTATATTATCCAATTAATCGAACAGCTGCATTTGGTTGAGCATTAGCTTGGGCTAAAACTCCAATGGAAGCGTTCATTAATATTTGGTTTTTAGTCAACTCAGCTGAAGAAGCTGCAACATCCGTATCTCTAATTCGAGAGTTGGCTGCTGAAAAATTCTCAACGGCTGTACTTAAATTTTCTGATGTAGAAATCAATCTATTTTGAAGCGCACCCAGTGTGGCTCTATGACCATTCACTGTTCTTTGTGCTCCTTCCAATACGGTAAGAGCTTCTCTGGCTCCATCTTTTTCAGAAAAATCAAATGAATCAATACCTAATTCAGCAATTTGAACATTTTGTGCCGAAGCATCAAATTTAATTCTATCTACGAATTCATCATTATTTATATCTACTTGAAATTCAAAGGACTCACCTTCTCCATTCAATAATTTGGTAGATCCAAAACGAGAAGACTCCGCAATCCTTTGAGATTCACTCAACAACTGCTGTACCTCTTTATTTATAAATCCTCTTTCTACGTCGCCCACTGTGTCCGAAGACGCTTGAACACCCAATTCTCTTAGGCGTGTTAATATGTTGGAAACTTCTGCTAGGCCACCCTCAGCAACCTGGATCATAGAAATCCCATCGTTAGCATTTCGCTTAGCTTGATCATAACCACGAATGGTTGACTTTAAAGTTTCACTTAAAGCCAATCCAGCGGCATCATCAGCAGCTTTCGTTATACGTGATCCAGACGACAACTGAGCAAAGCTTTTATCCAAAGCTCTTTGTGATCCGGACATTGTTTTTTGCGCGTTGATCGCAGCAATGTTTGTTGAGATAGTTAATGCCATTTGACATTCTCCTTTAATTGGAAAAATCCCTTTTGTTCTGAAGAGCAGACGAGCCTACTCGCCTGCTCTTTAGTCACATCGTTATGATGCTTTGTTGAACATGTTGGAGCAAAACTTTGAAAACTTCAGCCTCACTAATAAATACCAAAGCAGTCACTCAATGGTACTAAAGGCTTAAGCTCTTGGTCTTGCGAATCATGTGTGCTCTTTCGGCCAGGACCAGGTAAGCTTTAGTCCAGTCGAGTAAAACTAGACCATGGTCTGAAATAAACTAGACCAAAGTTTTATTTTTAAGACTATTGCCGGGGAATAAAGATGTCTTTGGGTGATCTAGACTGGACAAATTACTATAAGAAAATATTTACTATACCTTCAATATCTTCTAGCCTTTTGGGAGTTAGAAACTTCTGAAGAGCTTCCATCAGCAAGCTGATCAGCAGATAATGAAGACAAAGAAAGTATATCTTTAATTGCTGAAGCGGCGCTCTCTAATTGACTGACTATTTCTGACTTTGAATAAATCACGGATACAGTAGTAATATCTTTTAAAAGTCGGCTATACATTTGACTATCACCCACACTCAAAGTTTTTATTTCACCAGAAGAAACTTGAGAAGTCTGCTCTTCTTGACTGGGGGAAGTAAGCTCAGGATGAGTCAAACTTTGTTTATCTTTTTTCACGATACTCTCTATATACTGTGCTGCCGTAAAAACTGCAAATTCATTACTTGATCCAACTATTGTCGAACCTAAAATAGAAAGATAAGATTTTTCATTGTAAGCACTTAAAATCGATTTTGCTTTAACTCCTATTTCAGAGGTAACTCCCACTCCTTTAACAAAATCACTAAGAAGACTAAAGTTTTTAACATTTTGCTCAGAGGCTAAACCGAGTAAACCAACAAACTTCATTTCATCTCTTGAATCCTCTAACATAGCCGTAATAAGTTCATAATAAAGCTCTTCCGAAATCTTATTGGCATTCTTAAATTGAATAAGTTCTCTTAAAGCTTTTTTATTAGGATATCTTAATAATTTATCTGCCCAATCAGAATAATTAGGAGACGTCTGATCATCTTGCTGCTGATCGACCGGATTGGCTGCTGTCGTATTTATATTTTGATTATTTTGTAAATTCACAATCTCTTGGTCGTCTTCTTTTCGAGAAGCTTCTTCTGCATCTATCAAGTCGTCATTTGAAACAAAAACAGGAGTCTTTTCTTTCTTTTTATCTTTTTCGTCTTTTTTCTTGTCTTTAGTTTTTCCTGTTTTCAATTTTTTCTTTTTATCTTTTTCTTTCTTGTTCTTAGCTTCAATTTGTTTCTTGTTATCAGATGGTTTCATTTTATCTGATAATTTCTTTCTCAAGTTTTCTTGAGCGACTTTAAATAAATTTTGATCAGATTTTGTATTGTAAGTGTTCCACTTTCTAGAACGGTTACTCTCATTAATTTTTTCATAAGCCTGTTGAGCCGTTGAAATCTCAATCTGATCCCTGTCCTGTGAAAACCGTTGCGATATATCGGGACGATTCGACGCATCTGAAGCCGTATTAAATAACAAAGTACTCAGTTTAAACAATGAAAACATGACCACTATGGCAGCTATTAAAATGTTTCGAATCTGATTATTCATTTTTTAACTTCCCTTTTTAGCTTAATAAGGCACAAGCTATGCCGAACAAAGAAGCCATTAACTTATTGAAATCACTGAAAGACTTTAGATCGGTAAATTTACCTATAAACCCCTACTGACAAAACATGAGACAGTTTGCCTTTTAACCCATAAAAGCTTATTCTTTTCGATAACTTACAGAGACCAGGAGATCGTTTTTGAGTGACCAAAAAAGTGAACTCTTTAAAAACATTAGTGTAACTAATCAGTTAGCCCTCGCTAAAGCGCTTACTTATTTAGAAAGAACCGGGCCACAGTCCCTTATTCAATTTCCAGAATTGCTTTCCCCTACTAAGAAAGCCCTTCGCATCGGAATTACTGGTCCTCCTGGAGCCGGAAAATCAACCCTTATTGGTCATCTGATCAACGAACTGAGATCTCGCCATTTATCCATTGGCGTTCTGGCCATTGACCCCTCAAGCCCATTTAGTCGAGGAGCTATTCTTGGAGATAGAATTAGATATTCTGATCACTTCAATGATGATCAAGTTTTTATTCGATCCCTGGGAACGCGCGGAAGCCTTGGCGGGCTCTGTTCTTCAGCTTATTTAATGTTGCGAGCCTATGATTTAGCTGGCTTTGATGTAGTTCTTATTGAAACCGTAGGTGTTGGCCAAACTGAACTTGAGATTATGAACGTCGCAGACTCTATAGTCGTGGTTTTAGTCCCAGAATCTGGAGATAGCATTCAAGCCATGAAGGCTGGGTTATTGGAAATTGCAGACATTTATGTGGTTAATAAATCCGATCGACCAGGGGCGGATGCTTTTACAAGAGAACTTCAAGCCCAAATGCAAAATCCCTCACAAAAAATCATCAACACCGTTGCCACCGAATCAAAAGGCATCATCGAATTAGCAGATGCTGTAACCTCTCAATCATTTACAAAACAGAATCCGGTAGACAGAATTAAGGCCGAAGCAAAGGCCTTGCTGAGAACAGAAATAGAGCAAAAAGTAGATAAAGAGATCGAGAACATTCACACACCTGATGATCTACTCAGTTTTTTTAAATAAAAAACTTCAGGCTCTTCTTTTTTTAGATCCTAAATTGTCAGAACTCGGATCATAGTCCTCTTGAGATCTTTTAAAAAGATCTATCGTTTTTGCCTTTTGACTATGACCTCGTCTCCTCTTGTCATATTTATCGCCCCCCATAAATGCAACTAAATCAATAACAGTAGTCGCTATATTAGAGGCGTTGCCTTTTAGCTGATCAGCTTGTTGAGAGCTCACCTGAGCAATTTCTGCATTTTGCTGAGTCACTTTATCTAATTGAGAGATGGCTCTGTTAATCTCTTGAATCCCTTGTGCCTGCTCTTTAGAGGCTTGAATAATCTCACTTACGATTTTAGCAACAGAAGAGGCATTGTCTTCAATTTTATTTAAAGCCTCACGACATCTTTCTGCTGTAGATTGCCCTAAAGTAATTTTTTTACGACCTACTTCCATTAACTGATCTACTCTTTGAGTGGTTTGCTCTACGATTCCGTTCACTTGTTTAATTGATCCCGTAAGCATATCGCCAATTTCTTTGGCCGCATTCCCACTCATTTGAGCGAGGTTCCCTACCTCTTCAGCGACGACGGCAAACCCCTTTCCGTGCTCACCCGCTCGTGCTGCTTCTACAGAAGCGTTAAAAGAAAGTAACTTTGTTTGAAAAACAATATCATTAATGACCAACGTCTTTTCACCAATTTCAGTGATAATTTTCACAATTTCACCAAATTCATTATTACTCTCTTCCATTTGCGACAGTATCGTTTCGTTGGTGTCTTTTATTTCGCCAATAGCATTTAACATATCTCCTACACTACGAGAGCCTTCATCAGAAGCCTGTTGGTTGGCGTCCACTGCAGACTTAACATGATTCGCAGATTGAGAGTTTTGATTAACCATAGACGAAATCTCATCTATAGAAGCCATTGTTTCTTGTAAACTGGCAGCTTGTTCAGTGACCGCTTCGTTTAATTGAAATGCCGATGAAGACGTCTGCTCCGCAGCCTGATTCAGTTCAGAATTCGCCGATTCCAATTGATCAATGGTTCGAGTTAATGTGTTTGTTATGTCTTTAATCGCTAAAATTGAGACGATGGCACCAAACAAGAGACCTAATATCGTAACAACGATACCAATTGATGAGAATATAACTTGATTCCGATCAGAAATTTTACGTTCAGCCTGTGTCCCATTAGCCATTTTTTCACTTAAGTTTTCTAAGGTCACTTCTAACCTTTTAAAAGCGCTTTCAAACTCATTCATTTGATCCAATGCTTTTTGTTTTTGCCCCGACAAAGCTATTTTTATTATTTTTTCAGCAGCCTTTGCATACCCTAAAACATCCGGTTTTGCTTGTTCTACCAATTCTTCTATTTCTGGATTGATATTTAGCTGACTTAAAATGAGAAATTGTTCTTCGAGATTTTTAGTCATTTCAGTCAACTCATCAATAACCTCTTCTTTTTCTTTCTCGCCAGAATCTTCGTTAATTGTAATCGCTCTCAAAACCACAGCTCGCAATCCGTCATGAATCATATCTGCTACGCCCATTGCACGCACAGCGGGGACCTGAGTTTCCCGAACAAAACGTATTTGCTTCATCAGAACGGTGTTAGCTCCAACAGCAATGCCTCCTACCACTAATACGAGACCAATTAATGATAAACAGAGTATCCCTAATTTTTTTTTGATCGACCATTTTCTCATAAGCTCTATGCTCTCCTATATGGGTAATTAAAACTCAATCTCAATTCTTATCGTACCGACTTGTGCATCTTCTACTGTTTTAGATAAGCCAACATTTTGAATATACTGAACGTCTGGCGTGACACTAATTCCATCACAGACGTCAACTCTGTAGGCCAATTCTCCGACACTCTCGTAATCTGTTGAACTATTTATACGTTTATATTCTGATGAGGTATTTGCCTGCGCATACCCCATTGTCAGCACATCTTGAGGTCGAGATGAAAAGATTCCTTTATACGAAAATCCTGTTTCTACACCAGATTCAAACGTATTTGTTTGATGGCTTGCAAAGCCATATTTGAGAAATAAGAAAACGTCTTTTGAAAGACCGTAGCTTACCATACCATAAACTCCAGAGTTTTTTTCTGAGTTTTTTGTACTATCTACGTGATCTTGCAATTTAGAATAACTCCACATTCCTATTCAGTATTTTTTAAACCCCTGCTCAACATTTTCGTTGGCGTATCCAATCTCTCCTAAATAGAGATAACCCTCTTTATCTTCTAAGTTGATCTGAGTCCCGTGAGATAGCCCTAACTTCCCGGCCTGAGCGTTAAAAATTCCAGACTGAAAATAAACACCCTGAGAAGAACCATATTTATACTCCAACGCAACAGACGCCTGAGGAAAAATCGAAGGACCTTGAATACCGGTTTGAGATAACGTAGGACTTATACCAAATGCACTATTAATTAGGATATTCGCTTCATCTAAAGCATAAAAGTCAGCATTCAAATCTCGCAATCCAAAGACTAAAAAACTTGTTTCACCGAATCCTTGTTGAAAATAAACTTCATAAATCTTAAAAGTTTCTGGAGCCTCTATATTACTTGTCGCAAAGCTATCACCTATAAATTCGGTTGGATTTCCCCCATGGTTTCCTAATCCATAAACACTAAATGTTAGGCCTTTCGCACCCCACAGTTTTTCAAGATCAAAATCGGCAGTAATATCAAGGTTCCCTAGATAACTCGATCTTTGCTCTATTCCACCATTCAAATTAGAAACATAGTCACCTTTGTAGGAAATATTAAGTGAATACCCCTTCTCTTCCAATTTTGACCGATAATTTCTCCAAGATGGACTCCATCCTATTTCAGGCTCCTCAGAATATGCTGTTTCCACAACGCCAGATAAAATAACTCCGCAACAGATAAGTTTTAAAAAATGTGATCCATTCATTGATGTCGTCTTCCGCTATCGTTAGTTAAAGGTCATCCCCACCCAATAAAGTCATTTAGTTTACTCAACACCATCGGTATCTCATAAGGTGAGCTTAAAAAAACAAAACAAGCCTCGTCCCTCCCTGAAACGTTAAACAAAATCTTAACATAAATGAATGACACAATACGTTAAGTTATTGATTTTTTTTCCGATAAATACTTCAGAAAGGACTTTGGTCGAGATGAAAATTGCTGCGATTGAACCTATGATTATTAAAGAAGACCCTGAGGAGTTTTCTTTCGACTTTCAACTCGATGATCTTAACGATGAATTCTCAAAGGTTTCTGAAGTTCAGAGTTCTTTGGCGGAAGAGTCATTAGAAAACGCCTTTGACAGACCAAAAGAAGAAGCTGCTCAAAGACTCAGCGACTTTATTAATAATTATAAAGAAAAGTTGGTTCAGAAAGAACTCAATGAAACAAATCCTAAACTGAGACGAGCTATTCAGGCTTATAATTATTTGGATACATTAGAATTTCACTCAACACAGATTGCTGCCTACTTAAAGAAAGTGGCCTAACCTTTTTGACTCAAAATGATTTCTTTCCATCAAAATTTCTTTTACCACTAAAGTTTTAACGCAATGCACCGAATAGTCTCCTGACTGCTAAAATGAAACATTCTGTGGGCACTTTAATTCTCTTTCTATGGCTAAACGAAAGAGAAGGAGGTGCTCCCATGGGATTCAGAATATCTAGTAATATCGGTGCGTTATCTGCCGCCAGATACCTCTCCAAGGCCCAAAGACAAACTGAAGAATCTTTAAGATCCATTGCTTCTGGATCCCGGGTTGATAATCCTGCTAACGACGCTGCCGGCTTTGCTATTAGTGAACAACTGAAGTCTCAAACCGCTGGGCTAAAACAAGCTAAGTTTAACGGAGAAGCCGCAATTTCGTTTATTCAGACAGCCGAAGGAACTTTAAACGAACAAAATAACATCCTAATCAGACTCAGAGAGCTCGGAGTTATTGCGGCCAGTGATACCGTCGGTGATCTAGAAAGAGATTATTTGAATAACGAATTCCAACAACTCGTCTCAGAGTTTGATCGTATCGCGAAAACAGCTAGATTCGGCGGAAAACAACTTCTCACTGGAGATGGAACAGAGTTTGAATTTCATGTGGGAGAAAATAACGGCCCAGAAAATGTTATCAAGTTTAAATTAGATGCAAATACACAAGCTGACCAAGTAGGGATACAAGACCTTTCTGTCGGCGATCAAGATGCCGCAGGAGAATCTCTCGAAAACATAGACGAGGCGATCAATAAAGTCGTAGGAACACGGGCTAGCTTCGGAGCCGCGCAATCTAGATTTCAATATGCTATCGACAATTTATCCAGCCAAGTACAAAACATTGAGGCTGCAAGGTCTACCATTGCCGATGTGGATTTGGCCGAAGAGGTTTCCAACCTCACCCGAAGCCAGATTATGACTGATATCGCTACTTCTGTATTAGCTCAGGCAAATGCATCAAACTCCAGAGTATTAAAATTAATTGGTTAGTCTTCTAGACTGACTTTTGGGCGGGCTTTGTAGTGCGCTCGAGCTCATTGTTTGATGCATAGAGTTATTCACTCCTTCCAACAATGAGTTCGTACGCACTGCTCTTTAAAACGCATTATATAACGCAATGTATTACTTTAAATTCTAAATTTTCTTCATTTTTTTTAAGGTCGATTGTTCAATAAATTCAAAAACTAGACGCTTTGCGTAAAATAAAACTAGACCTAAGCCCTAAAGTTTCCTGGACCAAGGCCGAGAAAGGTGTTGAACATGTTGGAGCACCTATCGAGGTTTCATTTTAGCAGTCACTAAAAGAACCCTTCATAGTCGCTCACCAGAAGGGACAGTCACCCCTTCTTGTGAGCAATCTCCAAGTTACAACTGAATACTAACACGGACGTACAATCTGACAGAGGTTTCATACACATGGTGTGCATGAAATTCATGTTGGTTTGCAGGAATCAAAGGATTGTAAACAAGGGGGCTTACTATGGGCTTACGAATTAATACAAACCTAGCGTCGATTAATGCTCAGCGGCAATTATCGACCAATCAAAAGCGACTAGAGCATGCTCAAGCGGCAATGGCATCAGGAAGTAGAATTGTTAATGCTTCAGATGATGCTGCGGGATTGTCAATTGCTGAAAATATCCGCGGCCAAGTTCGTGGGATAAGAATGGCGAGAAACAA